>NZ_JBFAOU010000025.1:0-68239 GCF_040675365.1 Catellatospora sp. NPDC049609
GGGGGTCTCCGCGGGCGCGGGGGCGCGGGGGGCGGGGCCGCGCGGGCGGGTGCGGTCAGGGGGTCACGCGGTGCAGGTCGCGGGGGTACGCGGTGACCTCGCGGATGTTCGGCGCGCCGGTGATCCGGGCGACGAAGCGCTCCAGGCCGATCGCGAACCCGCCGTGCGGTGGCATGCCGTGCTTGAACGCCTGCAGGTAGGGCTCGTACGGCTCGGGGCTCTCCCCGGCCGCGGCCAGCGCCGCCAGGTAGTCGCTGTAGCGGTGCAGCCGCTGCCCGCCGGTGACCATCTCCAGGCCCCGGAACAGCAGGTCGAAGCTGTTCGACCAGCGCTTGTCGCCCGGCTCCGGGTGCGTGTAGAACGGCCGCTTGACCATCGGGTAGCCGGTGACGAAGACGAACTCGCTGCCGTGCTCGCGCTTGGCCCACTCCCCGACCGCGCGCTCGTGCGCGGGCGCCAGGTCGGGCTCGTCCGCCGGCGCACCCGCGATCTTGAGCGCCTCGCTGAAGTGCAGCGCCGGGATCTCGGCCGGCACCTCGGGCAGGGCCAGGTCCGCGACGGGCGCGCCGAGCGCGGCCACCCTGGCGACCATGGCCGCCACGGTCTCGCGCAGCACCGCCATCACGTCGCGGTGGTCGGTGATGAAGCCCAGCTCCGCGTCCAGCGAGGTGTACTGGGCCAGGTGCCGGGTGGTGTCGCTGGGCTCGGCCCGGAACACCGGCCCGACCTCGTACACCCGCTCGAACACGCCGACCATCTGCTGCTTGTAGAACTGCGGCGACTGCGCCAGGTACGCCGGGCGGCCGAAGTAGTCGAGCGCGAACACGTTCGCCCCGGACTCGGTCGCGGTCGCGACGATCTTCGGCGTGTGGATCTCGGTGAACCCGAGCGCGTCCACACCCTCGCGGAACCCGGCCGCCGCGGCGGCGCTGACGCGCAGCGCACGGCTGCGCGACGGGTGGCGCAGCGACAGCGGGGCGTGGTCGAGCTGGGTCGGCAGGGTCGGCGTCAGCACCGGCCGGTACAGGTCGAACGGGGTCGGCTCGGCGGGCTCGCCGAGCAGGCGTACCGCGACCTCGGTCAGCTCGGCCCCGCCCGGGGCCGCCGGGTTGGCGGTCACGGTGCCCTCGACGGCGACGACGGTCTCCTCCGGGATCGTCTCCAGCCAGGCCCGCAGCTCCGGCTCGGCGACCACGGCCTGGGCCAGCCCGGACGCGTCGCGCACGATCAGGAAGGCGACCGACTTGAGCAGCCGGCGGCGATGGATCCAGCCGGCGATGGTGATCCGGGTGCCCACATGGCGGGGCAGCTCGACGGAAAGGATGCGTTGCATGGGTGGTTACCTCCGGTTCTTCCGCAACGCCATCCCCAAAGGGGTGTGGGCGGTTTGGGAACCCGCGGTGCCACCACACCTTCGCCCGACCGCGGGTGCGGTCCGGCCTCGGCAGGCAGTCGAGCGGGGCCACACGGGCGGCTTCCGCTGCCCGACCCGGGCGTCACTCCGGTGATTCGCCCCGCCGACTGCTGTTGATCAGGAAAGTACCCACCGCGCCGGTTGCGCGCAACCACCTTTCTTGTATGCCGATCCCGACTTGCTGGAGATGCTCGTGGCCGCCCGCAACAGCCGGGACTGGCTGCAGACGCGCGACGCCCTGTCCCTGCTGCCGCGGGTCGAGCTGACCGATCCACTGGCCGCCGTCGACCTGCACGGCGCGCTCGCGCAGCCGGGGCAGCACCGGACCCCGCCGGTGGACGTGATCGTCGTCGCCACGGCCGCCGAGCACCGGCTCACCGTGCTGCATTACGACCGCGACTTCGAGCGGCTCACCACGGTCAGCGGCGGCGCGCACGAGTGGGTGGTCCCGGCGGGCACGGGCCACTGAGACGTCCGTTACCCGGTAGAAGATCAAGCCTGTTTCGCCGCGTACGCTGGCTGGCATGACCATCGTGGCTCCCGAGGGCCGGCGCCTGCTGCGCGTCGAGGCCCGCAACGCCGAGACCCCCATCGAGCGTAAGCCGGAGTGGATCAAGGTCAAGGCGAAGATGGGCCCGGAGTTCACCGCACTGACCTCGCTGGTCAAGCGGGAGGGCCTGCACACCGTCTGCCAGGAAGCCGGCTGCCCCAACATCTACGAGTGCTGGGAGGACCGCGAGGCGACCTTCCTCATCGGCGGTGACCAGTGCACCCGGCGCTGCGACTTCTGCCAGATCGACACCGGCAAGCCGGCCGAGTTCGACGCCGACGAGCCCCGCCGGGTCGGCGAGTCCGTCGCCACCATGGAGCTGAAGTACGCCACCGTGACCGGTGTGGCCCGCGACGACCTGCCCGACGGCGGCGCCTGGCTCTACGCCGAGACGGTCCGCCAGATCCACGCGCTGGTGCCCGGCTGCGGCGTCGAGCTGCTGATCCCGGACTTCAACGGCAACCCGGAGCAGCTCGCCGAGGTCTTCTCGGCCGCGCCCGAGGTGCTCGCGCACAACGTGGAGACCGTGCCGCGGATCTTCAAGCGGATCCGCCCCGCGTTCCGCTACGAGCGCTCCCTCGACGTGATCACCCAGGCCCGCGCGGCCGGGCTGGTCACCAAGTCGAACCTGATCCTCGGCCTCGGCGAGGAGCGGGCGGAGATCTCGCAGGCCCTGCGCGACCTGCACGCCGCCGGCTGCGAGCTGATCACCATCACCCAGTACCTGCGCCCCACCCCCCGCCACCACCCCGTCGAGCGCTGGGTGAAGCCGGAGGAGTTCGTCGAGCTGCGCGAGGAGGCCGAGGAGATCGGCTTCGCGGGCGTCATGAGCGGTCCGCTGGTGCGTTCGTCGTACCGGGCGGGACGCTTGTATCGTCAGGCACTCGACGCGCGTACCGCCGCCTGATCGTCAACTCACCACCGACCCACCCTAGGATCCGTCTATGGCAAAGGCCGAAGAGAAGGTCTCCTTCACCCAGCGGTTGAAGCAGATCGGCATGGTGTTCAAGTTCACCGCCAAGCAGGACAAGTGGTTCACGCCCCTGGTGGCGGCCGCGATCCTGCTGCCGCTCGCGTTCACCGTGGTCGCGGTGCTGCTGGGCTGGGGCTGGATCTGGATCCCGCTGGGCGTCCTCACCGCGCTGCTGGCCGTGCTCATCGTGCTCAACCTGCGGTCCAACACCGCGATGATGAACATGATGGAGGGCCAGCCGGGTGCGGCCGGGCAGCTCGTCGAGCAGATGCGCGGCGACTGGCGGGTCAAGCAGGCCGTCTCGGCGACCACGCAGTTCGACGTGGTGCACATGGTCATCGGCCGTCCCGGCGTCATCCTGATCGCCGAGGGCAACCCGGCGCGGGTGAAGCCGCTGCTCGGTGAGCAGAAGCGCCGCCTGTCGAAGGTCATCGGCGACGCCCCGCTGTACGACTACATCATCGGCAACGAGGAGGGCCAGGTGTCGATCCGCAAGCTGCGGATGACCCTGATGCGCCTGCCCCGCAACCTGTCGGGCAAGGAGGTCAACGGCCTCGACCGGGCCCTGACCGCCCTCACCGCCCGCCCCCAGATGCCCAAGGGCCAGCTCCCGAAGGAGTTCCGCCCGCCGCGCATGCCCCGCGGCGGCGGCCGCATGCGCTGACCACGAACGAGGACAGGGCACCTTCTCAGCGCGCCGTGCGTTGCAGAAGGTGCCCTTTCTTATGTGGTAATTTATAGATACTCATAAGATCCAGTAGGAATATTGCGGAAGGTTTCTACTGGATCTAGCGTGGCATCCATGACCGACATGCGGCGCATCACGGACCCCGCAGTGCTCAAGGGCCTCGCCCAGCCCATCCGCCAGAAGCTGTACCGGCTGCTGGTGCAGAGCGGCCCCGCCACCGGTGCCACGCTGGCCCGGCGCCTGGGCACCGACCCCGGGCAGACCAGCTACCACCTGCGCGAGCTGGCCAAGGCCGGCTTCGTCGAGGACGCACCCGAACTCGCCCGCGACCGCCGCGAGCGCTGGTGGCGCGCGGTGCCCGGCCCCACCGGCTGGTCCTCCGCCGACTTCCCCACCCCCGAAGGCCAGGCGATCACCTCAGCCGTCAAGGCCCAGCTCGTCCTCGACGAGTTCGAGCGGGTACGCCGCTACGAGCAGACCCGCGACACGTGGAGCGAGCAGTGGCAGGCCGCCGCCATGAGCAGCGACTCCTTCCTCCGGCTCACCGCCGCCGAGCTGGCCGAGCTCACCGGCGAGCTGCACGAGCTGGTCGTCCGCTGGAAAGACCGCGGCCGCGCCGCAGCCGCCTCCGCTGACGCCACCACCGCCGGTGCCGGTGACGGTCGCGAGCACGTCTTCCTGTTCTTCCACGCCTTCCCGGAGCGTCCCTGATGACCGCCCCCGCCACCGTGACCGCCCCCGTCGGGCCGCTCCTGATCGCGCAGGCCGGGCCGCCCGCCCACCGCGATCCCACGTACCTGCGCTATCTCGGCGGCCAGGCGGTGTCGATCCTCGGCGACCAGGTCTGGTACGTGGCTCTGTCGTACAGCGCGGTCCAGCTCGCCTCACCCGGCACCGCCGGCGTGGTGCTCGCCGTATCGGCGCTGCCCCGGCTGGTGCTGCTGCTGTTCGGCGGCGCGTTCGTCGACCGGTACGGCCCGCGCCGCCTCATGATCGGCAGTGACGCGGCCCGCGGAGTGATCGCGCTGGTCACCGCCGCCGTCGCGCTCGCCCAGCCCAGCGTCGCCCTGCTGGTCGTCGTCGCGCTCGCGTTCGGGCTGGCCGACGCGCTGTTCCTGCCCGCCGCCGGGGCGATGCTCCCCCGCCTGCTGTCCCCCACCCAGCTCACCGGCGGTCTGGCCCTGTCCGGCCTGACCGCACGGGCCGCCCTCACCCTCGGCGCGCCGCTGGGCGGCCTGCTGCTGCCGATCGGCGGGCTGCCGCTGGCGTGCCTGGTCAACGCGGCCACGTTCGCGGTGTCGGTGCTCGCGCTGTGGTCGGTGCACCCCGCACCCGCCACGCCCACGCCGCGTACGCCGGTCGGCACGGCGGTCCGGGAGGGGCTCACCTACCTGCTCCGGCACCGGCTGCTGCGCGTGGTGCTGCTGGCCGGGCTGCTGGTCAACCTGGGCGCGGTCGGGCCACTGAACGTCGGCCTCGCGCTGGTGGCCGACCAGCGCGACTGGGGCTCGGCCGGGATCGGCGTGATGCTCGCCGGGTTCGGCGTCGGCTCCGTCGCCGGCAACCTGCTGATGATGCGGTGGCGGCCGCGGCACGGTCTCGGCATGATCGCCGGAGCGTGTGCGGTGGTGCAGGCGGGCGCGCTGTTCGCCATCGCGGTGGCCCCGGCACCGGCCTGGGCGTTCGCCGCCACGGCCCTCGGCGGGCTGGCGGGCGGGCCGCAGGCGGTGCTGCTGACCGGGCTGACGCACACGTACACGGCCGACTCGCACCGCGGCCGGGTGGCCTCCATCAACAGCCTGGCGAGCCTGGGCATCACCCCGGTGGCGATGGCCGTCATGGGCTTCGCCGCCGAGGGCATGGGCACCACGCGGGCCTTCGCCGCCAGCGCCGCGCTGGTGCTCGCCGCGGCCGCACTGTGCCTGCTCAACCCGTCCCTACGCCAGGCCACCCTGCACACCACGCCAGCGCCCCCCAACCCCACCGCCGCCACCCGCTAACGGGCCGGTCTGCGGTCGGCTGGCTAGGTCAGTGCGAATTTGCCAGGCAGATGGGCCTTTGCCGCGTCAAGATACGCACCGGTGCCAGGCAAGTCGGATGATCAAGCCCGCACGCCGGCCAGCGCGGTCAGGCAGGGTCCGACCAGGCGAGCTTTGCCGGGCGAGGGCTCCGGTCAGGCGGAGGCTTCGGCCCGGGGCTTCGGCCGGCGAGGGCGTGGGGTGGGCGGGGCCCCTGGTCAGGCGGCGGGGCGGATCATGGTGCCGGCGGCGCGGTCGTGCAGGCCGCGACGCTCGCTGTCCATGATCAGAGCCGGGATGACCAGCGCGAGCAGCACGCCGCGCAGGGCGCCGCGGATCAGGCCGACCGGCTGACCCGTATCGACCCCGAGGCAGGTAATCTTCGCCAGGCGCATGCCCGGCGTCTGCCCGAAGATTCCGGCAAATACGGCGTAAACGGCGATCAGCACCACCGGCGCCGCCCAGCCGTCCCGCATCGGGTCCGCGAAGAGCCCGGCCGCCAGCACGCAGAGCATCCAGTCGAGCAGCAGCGCCCCGAACCGGCGGGCCAGGGAGGGTACGGCGGGAAGGGATGCGTCAGTCACCCGCCGAGCGTACCGTCCGCGCTGCCGGACCGGTCGGCTGAGCTGCCCGCCCAGCCCGAAGCGGCAGGTTACGGGTGACGTAACACGGCCGAAACAAAACCGACATGGCCGGGCAATGCCACGGTTCTAGCGTCGCGACCAGCCAATGGCCACCCGACGCAACGCAGCGCCGTCGGCCGCGTCTCCCGAGGTCAACCCCGGAGATGTGCTGAAGTGGGGGCCGGGAGCTCCCGCAGACCATCCGTGCCAGGAGGACGTGTTGTTCGCCAATTCCGAGGAACTGCTTCGGTACATCAAGGACGAAGACGTCAAGTTCGTCGATGTCCGTTTCTGTGACCTGCCCGGCGTGATGCAGTTCTTCACCGTGCCGGTGCAGTCGTTCGACGCGAGCGTCTTCCGTGACGGCCTCGCGTTCGACGGCTCGTCCATCCGCGGCTTCCAGCAGATCCACGAGTCGGACATGCTGCTGCTGCCGGACGTGACCACGGCGTTCGTCGACCCGTTCCGCGCGCAGAAGACCCTGGCTCTGAACTTCTTCATCCACGACCCGTTCACCCGCGAGGCCTACTCGCGCGACCCGCGGAACGTGGCGAAGAAGGCCGAGGCGTACCTGGCCGCCAGCGGCATCGCCGACACCGCGTACTTCGGCGCCGAGGCGGAGTTCTACATCTTCGACTCGATCCGCTACTCGACCCAGGCCAACCAGGCGTTCTACCACATCGACTCGATCGAGGGCGCGTGGAACACCGGCGCCGCGACCAACGCCGACGGCAGCGCCAACCGCGGTTACAAGCCCGGTTACAAGGGCGGCTACTTCCCGGTCGCGCCGACCGACCACTACGCCGACCTGCGCGACACCATGGTGACGAACCTGGTGGACCTCGGCTACACCGTCGAGCGCGGTCACCACGAGGTCGGCACCGCCGGTCAGGCCGAGATCAACTACAAGTTCTCGACCCTGCTGGCCGCCGGCGACCAGATGCAGCTGTTCAAGTACGTCATCAAGAACACCGCCTGGCAGGCCGGCAAGACCGCGACCTTCATGCCGAAGCCGCTGTTCGGTGACAACGGCTCGGGCATGCACACCCACCAGAGCCTCTGGCTGGGCGGCGAGCCGCTGTTCTACGACGAGACCGGCTACGCCGGCCTGTCCGACACGGCCCGCTGGTACATCGGCGGTCTGCTGCACCACGCGCCGTCGCTGCTGGCCTTCACCAACCCGTCGGTCAACTCGTACCGCCGCCTGGTGCCGGGCTTCGAGGCGCCGGTCAACCTGGTGTACTCGCAGCGCAACCGCTCCGCCTGCACCCGGATCCCGGTCACCGGCACGAACGCGAAGGCCAAGCGCATCGAGTTCCGCTGCCCGGACCCGTCGTCGAACCCGTACCTGGCGTTCTCGGCGATGCTGATGGCCGGGCTGGACGGCATCCGCAACAAGATCGAGCCGCCGGCCCCGATCGACAAGGACCTCTACGACCTGCCGCCGGAGGAGGTCGCCAACGTCACCCAGGTGCCCGGCTCCCTCTCCGACGTGCTCACGTCGCTGGAGAAGGACAACGAGTACCTGCAGGCCGGTGGCGTGTTCACCAGCGACCTGATCGAGACCTGGATCGACTACAAGCGGTCCAACGAGATCGACCCGGTCCGCCTGCGTCCGACCCCGCACGAGTTCCAGATGTACTTCGACTGCTGAGTTCCGCTCGGTAGACGGAAGAAGGCCCCGCCGACTCGGCGGGGCCTTCTTCCGTCTCAGGGACCGGGATTTCGGCAGGGGCGGCGCGCGAAGATCGCTGCCTCAGGTCAGAAAGTGAGGTCTGACCTGAGGTTTTGACACAAGACAGCGATCATCAGGTCAGGCAGCCGGAGCCGGAGCGGGCGCGGCCTCGGCAGCCGGAGCGGCGGCCGGAGCAGCAGCCGGAGCAGCAGCAGCCGGAGCAGCAGCGGCCGGAGCCGGGGCGCCGGTGGGGTCGACGGCGACCGCGGCGGCGACGGCGGGAGCGAGCACGGGGCTCGCGGCAGCGGCCGCGACGACGGCGGTGGCCGCGGCGGCCGGTGCGGCGTTGATCAGGCTGGGGCTGTTGGCCGCGCCGATCGGGCCGGACCCGACCGACATCAGCACGGACAGCAGGGCGGCGCTGAAGGCCAGCGACAGCGCGCCGCGCCAGTCGATCGCGGCGACGTCGACGCCGACGACCCCGCTGACCTGGCCCACGCCGAAGGCGGCGATCAGCGCCTGGACGAAGGTCTTGATGGCACGCTCGGCGCTGGCGATCCAGAACTGCTTGTTCAGCAGGTACATCGGAGCTCTCCTGGAGATGAGGGGGGACACCGGGAAGCGACCCTTGAGCTTAGATGCCTATCGCTGCTCCGGCCTGTCCGCATGCCGACGGACCGAATGACCAGCTAAATCTGCGTTACCTGGTGGTAACGCGCATCACACGACATGCGTAGACTCCGCCAACGTGAAACCCCCACGTCTTCTGCTCCGCCGCCTGCGTACCACCGCGCTCTGGCTGCTCGGCGTCGTGACGGTGCTCGCCGTCGTCGTCGCCGGCCTCGGTGTCTGGTCGGTGCGTCGCGCTTTCGCCACCGTCGACGGTGAGCTCACCCTGTCCGGGCTGTCCGCCCCGGTGACAGTGCGCCGCGACGCGTACGGCATCCCCCAGCTCTACGCCAAGACCAGCGACGACCTGTACCGCGCCCAGGGCTACGTGCACGCCCAGGACCGGTTCTGGGAGATGGACTTCCGCCGCCACGTGACCGCCGGCCGGGTCTCCGAGCTGTTCGGCGCGTCCCAGCTCGAGACGGACAAGTACCTGCGCACCATGGGCTGGCGCCGGGTCGCCGAGCAGGAGCTGGCGCTGCTCAAGCCGGAGTCGCAGCAGGCGCTGCGGGCGTACGCGGACGGTGTGAACGCGTGGCTCGCCGCGAACGCCGACCCGGCGTCGCTTCCGTCGGGCCAGGGCGAGGGCTTCGCCGCGTCCGGTGCGCTGAGCCTGGAGTACTCCCTGCTGGGCCTGCAGAACTCCGGTTACGTGGTCGAGCGGTGGACGCCGACCGACAGCCTGGCCTGGCTCAAGGCGATGGCCTGGGACCTGCGCGGCAACATGGAGGCCGAGATCCGCCGGGCCGCCCTGCAGGCCGAGGGCCTGACCAAGGAGCAGGTGGACCAGCTCTACCCGGCGTACCCGATGGACCGGAACCTGCCGATCGTGACCGGCGGCGTGGTCGTGAACGGAGCGTTCGACGCCAAGGCGACCGCCCCGGCGGCGCCGCCGGCCACGCCCGCGCCGCTGGCGACCCCGCTGGCCGCGACGGGCCTGCGCGACCTCGCCGACGGCCTGGCCGCGCTGCCGGGCCTGATGGGCAACGCCGACGGCGACGGCATCGGCTCGAACTCGTGGGTGATCAGCGGGAAGCTGACCGCGACCGGCAAGCCGATCCTCGCCAACGACCCGCACCTGAGCCCGAGCCAGCCCGGTATCTGGTACCAGATGGGGCTGCACTGCGAGTGCGGCGTGGACGTCGCCGGGTTCAGCTTCTCCGGCGTGCCCGGTGTCGTCATCGGCCACAACGCGAAGATCGCCTGGGGCTTCACCAACCTCGACCCTGACGTGATCGACATGTACCTGGAGGAGGTCGACGGCGACAAGGTCAAGGTCGGCGACGGCTGGGAGCCGCTGGCCGGCCGCCAGGAGGTCATCAAGGTCGCGGGCGGCGACGACGTCACCATCACGGTGCGCACCGGCCGCCACGGCCCGCTGCTGTCCGACGCCAGCGAGAGCCTGGCCAAGCTCGGCGGGAAGTACGCCGTCGCGATGCGCTGGACCGCGCTCGACCCCGGCCGCACCGCCGACGCGCTGTTCGCGCTGAACAAGGCGGGTAACTGGACCGAGTTCCGGGCCGCCGCGGCGCAGTTCGAGGTGCCCGCGCAGAACATCGTCTACGCCGACGTCGAGGGCAACATCGGCTACCAGTCGCCGGGCCGCATCCCGGTCCGCGGCGCGGGCGACGGCAAGCGGTTCGCGCCCGGCTGGGACAAGGCGTACGACTGGACGGGCTTCCTCCCGTTCGAGCAGCTGCCCAGCGTGCTGAACCCGGACCGCGGCTACGTGGTGACCGCCAACCAGGCGGTGATCGGCGACCAGTACCAGCCGCACCTGACCGACGACTGGAGCTACGGCTACCGCAGCCAGCGCATCTACGACATGATCGAGGCCGCGGGCGGCAAGATCACCGTCGAGGACGTGCAGAAGCAGCAGTTCGACAACCGCAACGGCTTCGCCCCGACGCTGATCCCGGCCCTGCAGAAGGCGCCGCGACCGGCCCCGTCGCAGGTCGAGAAGAACGCCGACGCGCTGCTCGCCGACTGGGACTACCAGCAGGGCGAGGACTCCGCCGCGGCCGCGTACTACAACGCGGTGTGGAAGAACCTGCTCGGCCTCACCTTCGACGAGCTGGGCGCCGACTACGCCGCCGACGGCGGGGACCGCTGGTTCGAGGTGGTGCGCGGGCTGCTGAACAAGCCCGACGACAAGTGGTGGGACGTCAAGGGCACCCCGGCCGTGGAAAAGCGCGACGACATGCTCGCCCAGGCCATGTCGGCGGCGGTGAAGGAGCTGTCCGAGGCGCAGGGTGAGGACCCGGCGCAGTGGCGCTGGGGCGCGATGCACACGCTGACCCCGACCCACGCCACGTTCGGCGAGTCCGGCATCGGCCCGATCGAGTGGCTGTTCAACCGGGACACCGTCGGGGTGTCGGGTGGCGACGCGATCGTCAACGCCACCGGCTGGAGCGCCGGCGAGGGTTACGAGGTCGACGCGGTGCCGTCCATGCGCATGATCGTGAACCTGGCGAACCTGGACGACTCCCGCTGGATCCAGCTGACCGGCAACTCCGGTCACGCGTTCCACGAGCACTACGCCGACCAGTTCGAACTGTGGCGCACCGGGCGTACGCTGCCGTTCCGCTTCGACAAGGCCACCATCGAGAAGGAGGCCACGGCGACGCTGGTCCTCCAGCCCTGACCCGGCCTGAGTTAGGAAGGGCACCTTCTACAACGGAATCCGTTAAGAAGGTGCCCTTCCTTTCTGGGCTAGGCGGGTTGGGGGGTGGGCAGCGCGATCACGAGGCACGGCGCGCCCAGGGAGATGCCCGTGTCGACGGCCATCGCCAGGCCGTCGGCGTACGTGATCGGGCCGCGGACCGCCGCCGGGGGCACGCCGAAGGTCTCCGGGATGGTCGAGTGGCCGTGCACGATCTGCCGCCCGCCCAGCCGTTCCAGCAGCGTACGGGCGTTGGCCACGCCGTCGTTGTGCTCCAGGAACTCGAACCGGCGAAACAGCAGCCGGGTGTTGCGGCCGAACGTGGCCGCGTCGCGCTCGTGCATGATCCGGCGCAGCGTGGCGTTGATCTCCTCGACGGTGCCGCCGAACTCCAGGTAGGCCAGGGTGTCGGCGTGCAGCAGCAGGTGGTCGTCGACCAGCGCGACCGCGGGCAGGTCGGCCAGCCAGCCGGCCCGCTCCTCGTCGAGCCGGTCCAGGTCGTGCTCCTGGCCGCCGTTGAGCGCCCACACCTGGACGATGGTGCGCACCTCGGTCACCGGCGCCTCGGGCACGAAGCGGCTGCCGTAGAGCAGCATGTCGTGGTTGCCGATGACGCAGCCGACCTCGCCGCCGGCCGCGACGGCCTCGGCCTGCAACCGCCGGATCAGGTCGATGACGCCGATGCCGTCCGGGCCGCGATCGGTGAGGTCGCCCAGGAACCACAGGCGCGCGTCAGCGCCGCACCAGGCGCCTGCCTCGTCCAGCAGGCCCGCCTCGCGCAGGGCCCCGGTCAGCGGCGCGAGGTGCCCGTGCACGTCACCGACCACGTACAGCGTCACGCGATCACCCTAGAGCACGAACGTGGCCAGTCGCCGGGCACGCCGCTCGCGGGGCGGCGTGCCGGTGCGGCGGCGCGGGCTCCGGCGCGTCAGCGGGCCCCCTGGCCGCCCGTCACCGCCGCGCCGCGCGACGCGATGCCGGCCACCACCGCCGTGCCCAGCAGCAGGGCCGGGATGAGGAACCACAGTCCGACGCCGAGGCCGAGCAGGAGGCCCCAAGCCAGCAGCACCAGCGCCGCGACCGTCGTGGTGACGGCGACGGCGCGGCCGGCCAGGTCGGCCACGACGGGGCACACGGCGGCGAGCACGGGCACGCCCAGCAGGTACGCGGCGGCAGCGCCGCTGTCGTCGACCGTGAACGGCAGCAGCGCCACGGCGATCCCCGCCGTGGCGGCGAGCGCGAGCAGCCGCAGCACCCGCCCGACGGCGTCGGGTGCCGCCCGGTGCCTGCTCCAGTACATGACCGCTGCCGATGCGATGAACAGGGCGAGAACCGCCCCCACTGTCGAGGCTACGTTCACTTCGGTGACTCCTTCGTCGTGATGATGTCAGCGATCCGGGTGTCGTGCGTGCGTCGAGCGGGCCACCGCGCTAGGCCATGAACAGCCGTTCCACGGCGGCTCGGGCGCGGCGGGTGGTCTTGAGGTACTCGTCGAGGAACTCGCCGGGGTCGCCGCCGGTCAGCAGGCGCGCCACGCCCGCCAGCTCGACGCCGTGCCGGGGCAGCTGGTCGGCGGCCCGGCCCCGGATCAGGGTCAGCGCGTTGCGGATCCGCGAGCACAGCGTCCATGCCGCGGCCAGCACCTCGGCGTCCTCGACGGACACCAGGTCGGCCGCGTGGGCGGCGGCGAGCGCGTCGAGCGTACGCGGCGTGCGCAGCCCCGCCACCTCGTGGCCGTGCCGCAGCTGCCACAGCTGCACCGTCCACTCGACGTCGGCGATGCCGCCGCGGCCGAGCTTGGTGTGGGTGAGCGGGTCGGCGCCGCGGGGCAGCCGCTCGTTCTCCACCCGCGCCTTGATCCGGCGGATCTCGGTGATCTGCTCGCGGCGCAGCCCGTTCAGCGGGTAGCGCACCGGGTCGATCAGCGCGATGAACTCGGCGGCCAGGTCCGCGTCGCCGGCCACGGGCCGCGCCCGCAGCAGCGCCTGCGCCTCCCACACCTGCGACCAGGTCGCGTAGTAGCGCTGGTACGCGGCGAGGCTGCGGACCAGCGGCCCCTGCCGCCCCTCGGGCCGCAGGTCGGCGTCGATGCCCAGCGGCGGGTCGGGCGCGGGCGCGGACAGCAGCGTGCGCAACTGCTCGGCGATCGCCAGCGCGGCGCCGTTGGCCTCGTCGTCGCGCAGGCGACGCGCGGCCGGCTCCGCGTCCGCCGGGCCCGGCGACTGGTCGTACACGAACAGCACGTCGGCGTCGCTCGGGTAGCTCAGCTCCGCCCCGCCGAGGCGGCCCATGCCGATCACCGCGAAGCGCAGCTCGTCCGGGACGCCCGCGGCCTGCCGGGCCACGGCCAGCGCCGCGGCGATGGTGGCGTCGGTCAGGTCGGCCAGCCCCTGCCCCACCTCGCCGATCTCGACGGTCTTCGCCGGGGCCAGCTCGCCCGCGCCGCTGAGCAGGTCGGCGCTGCCGATGCGGAACAGCTCCCGGCGGCGCATCGCGCGCACCGCCGCCACCGCGGCGCGCGGCTCGGTGTGCCGGGACGCCGCCGCGGCCAGCCCGTCCAGCAGCGACTGCCGGGTGCGCAGGGTCAGCTCGCCCTCGTCGGCGAGCAGGCGCAGCGCCTCCGGGTCGCGCGACAGCAGGTCGGTGAGGTATCGCGAGCTGTCCAGCACCCGGGCCAGCCGCAGCGCCACCGGGCCCTCGTCGCGCAGCAGCCGCAGATACCAGGGCGTGCTGCCCATGGTGTCGGACACCTGCCGGTACGCCAGCAGCCCGGCGTCGGGGTCGGGCGCGTCGGCGAACTCGGCCAGCAGCACCGGCAGCAGCGTGCGCTGGATCGCGGCGGTGCGCGACACGCCCGCGGTCAGCGCCTCGATGTGCCGCAGCGCGCCCGCCGGGTCGGCGTAGCCGAGCAGCTCCAGGCGCTTGCGGGCGGCGTCGGGGCGCAGCGACAGGCCGTCGGCGGGCACCCGCGCCACGGCCGCCAGCAGGGGGCGGTAGAGCAGCTTCGCGTGCAGGCGGCGTACCTCGGCGGCGTGGGTGACCCAGTCGGCGCGGAACGCGGCGATGGGGTCCAGTCCGCCGCCCTCCCGGCCCCGGCCCGTGCCGAGCGAGGGCTCCTCCCGCTTGTAGTTCATCGCCCGCGCCAGCCAGCGCAGCGCCGCGGTGCCCGCGCCGCCGTCGTCGGCGGGCACCGTGTGGGTCCGCCGCAGCCGCTGCAGCTGCAGCCGGTGCTCGACGTTGCGCAGGAAGCGGTACGCGTCGCTGAGCGCCTCGCCGTCGCCCCGGCCCACATACCCGCCCGCGACCAGCGCGCGTAGCGCCTTGAGCGAGTTGCCCGAGCGCAGCGTCTCGTCGACGCGGCCGTGTACGAGCTGCAGCAGCTGCACCGCGAACTCGATGTCGCGCAGCCCGCCCGGCCCGCGCTTGATCTCCCGGTCGATCTCGGCGCGCGGCACCTGCTCGATGATGCGCCGCCGCATGGCCCGCACGTCCTCGACCGCCTCCGGCCGCTCGGCGGCGTGCCAGATCAGCGGCTGGAGCGCGGCCAGCCAGGCCTTGCCGAGGCTCGCGTCACCGGCCACGGGACGTGCTTTGAGCAGCGCCTGGAACTCCCAGGTCCGGGCCCAGCGCTGGTAGTAGACGAGGTGGCTGGCCAGCGTACGCACCAGCGGGCCGCGCCCGCCCTCGGGCCGCAGCGCGGCGTCCACCGGCCAGGCGACCTGCCCGCAGATCTCCATCAGCGCGGCGGCGACGGTGGTGCCCGCGGCCAGGTCCTCGTCCTCGGCCGCGACGAAGATGACGTCCACGTCCGAGACGTAGTTCAGCTCGTCCCCACCGCACTTGCCCATCGCGATGACCGCCAGCTTCGGCCGCTGCGGCCCCACCCGCCCCAGCGCGATCCGGTACGCCGCCCGCAGCGTCGCGTCGGCCAGCGCGGTGACCTCGGTCATCGTCGCCTCGACGTCGACGCCGTCGGCGAGGTCGGCCGCCGCGATCCGCAGCAGCCCCCGCTGGTACGCCGCCCGCAGCGACGGCACGTCGGCCAGGCCGCTGTGCACCTCGTAGCGCGGCGGCACGCTGTGCGTCAGCACCCGCCACTGCCCGGTCTGCGCGGCGAGCTGGTCGCCCAGCGCCGACGACGCCCCGAGCACGGTGATCAGCCGGATCCGCAGATCCTCGTCGGCGCCCAGCCATTCGATGACACTCTTGCCGGTGCCGTCGCCGGCGCCTTTGGCCGTGCTCCCGGCGGCGGTCCGGGCCCGCTCGCCGGCGCGGTCGCGCTCGGCGATCCGGTGCAGCTGGCGCAGCGCCAGATCCGGGTCGGCGGCGCGGCCGAGCTGCTCCAGGATGAGCGCGCTCTCCTCGTCCACCGGCCGCTGCGCGGCCGCGTCCCACAGGTGCAGCCCGCTCGCGCCCAGCAGCACCGCCGGATCGGGCCCCGTCGCCGACAGGGTGAAGCCGTACCGTGCCAGCCGCCCGATTCCCGCCACCCGCTCAGGTTATCGGCGCGCGGCCCGCCGCGGCAGCACGCACGGCTCGCGGTGTCAGTCCCGGCTGGTTCGATAGGGCCCGCAGACACGACACCACCCGCGCAGAGGAGACCTTGTGGGCACGTGGGGCAGTGGAAACTTCGACAGCGACACGGCATCGGATCACCTGTCGATCGTCGTCGACCGGCTCGTCACCGAGGTCGCCGAGGCGATGGCCGGCGATCCCGTCGCCATCGAGCCCGATGAGTACTGGGGTGTCGCCGTGCCCTGCAATCTGGAGTTGCTGCAGGTCCTCGCCCAGGCCGGCTACGCCGCCGGCCGCCTGCCGGAGGCCGGGGTGGTCGAGGAATGGAAGAAGACCTTCATGGCCGTCTGGGAACGGACCATCGACGACCTGGGTCCCTCGCCTGACTTCAAGCAGGCCCGGCGTTCGGTGCTGAACCGCACGTTCGACCAGCTCGCCGACGCCGCCCGGCGTGCGGCGGCCGGCCACTAGTCACGGCGGCTTTCGCGAAGCGGACGGACCGAGGCGGGGGCCAGCGCCGCCTCGGCCGCCGGGTACGAGGTGGTGAAGCTGCCGCGGTAGCCGAACAGCGGGCCGAACCTGTCGTTGCCCACGTCGACCCGGATCCGGAAGCGCCCGGCCGTCTCGTCGTACCACTCGTGCACGTGGGCGGTGCCGGACAGCGCCAGCGGCATGCGTACGCCGAGCAGGCCCTCGTAGAACCGCTGGCTGCCGGTGCGGATGTGCAGGCCGCCCGTGCCGTCCACGGTCAGGTCCAGGTCGACCGCCAGGTGCTGGTGGGTGCCGAGGTAGTCGATCACCCGGCCGCGCAGCGGGCTGTAGATCATCGTGGCGTCGAAGCGGCGGCGCACCCCGGGCAGGTGGAACGTGCGCACGAAGGTGACCGTCTCCCGGCCGTACCCGTCGCGGTAGGCGTAGTTCTCGATGGTGAACGGGACGTCGCGGCCCCGCTCCGGGAACAGGATGTTGCGGGTGGCGCCCAGGTGCAGGAACGGCACCGTGAACGCGCGGCCGCGCCAGATCTCGTCCATCACGCCGGTGCCGACGCAGGCCGTCCGGTCGGTGCTGTCGAAACCGAAGCGCTGCCGCAGCCGGGGGTGCAGCCGGCCGAAGTCGGAACCGAGCGCGCGTTCGAAGATCGAGGTCATGGTCTCTCCAGGTGGGCGAGGGTGGTGGGCGCGGTCGCGGCCGCGCGGTCGGGCGGGCGGCGCAGGCACCGCCGCGCCGCCGGAGTAAAGGGAAGCGGCGGAACGAGCACGAGCACAGCTGCCGCCAGCAGCCCGGCCAGCAGCCCGGCCGGCAGCCCGTCGAGCGATCCGGGCAGCCCGGTTGTCACCGAAGCCGTTGCGGGCCCCATCCGCGTCCCGGGCCCCGTCCCGGACCCGGACCCCGTCGCGGACCAGGACCCGGCCGCGATCGCGATCGCGACGCAGAGCAGCAACCGGGCCGTGACCTCGCCGACCGCGTGCCACAGCGCCCGGCGGGGCGTCACGCCGCGTTCCAGCCACAACCGCAGGCGGTCGAACGACCAGGCGGTGAGCCAGCCGA
This sequence comes from Catellatospora sp. NPDC049609, assembly GCF_040675365.1. Lineage (NCBI taxonomy): Bacteria > Bacillati > Actinomycetota > Actinomycetes > Micromonosporales > Micromonosporaceae > Catellatospora > Catellatospora sp. NPDC049609. The sequence continues at coordinate 17,336 of NZ_JBFAOU010000025.1, forward strand.
ACAGCGGCCGAAAGACGAGGTCGGCCATCGGGCCGAGGCGTCCCCAGCCGGGCGTGTAGTCGTACCCGGTGAGGAACCGCACCCCCGTCGGGGTCGGCACGTAGCGCCAGTAGCCGGAGCCGCGCCGGATGAGGGTCAGCGGGTGGTCCGAGGTGAACCGCAACGCACTGGTACGCGTGCCGTCCGGCCGGCTGCGCTCCCCCGCGAACACGCCCTCCCCGCTGATCACGAGGCCGGGCAGCACCCGCGTCGCGTACCGGAAGCGCCGCGGCCGCCCCGGCTCGTCCGGCAGGTAGCCGATCTCCCCGAACCGCGCGTCCCAGCGCTGGTGCTGCGCCGGGTCCTGCGACGCCGCCCAGACCGCGTCGAGCTCGCGGCGGATCAGCGTCTCGACGTACAGCAACCGCCCCACCACGACCCCCTTCCGTCGATTTGAGCACTCGCTCAAAAAAGAGGCTAACAGATTTGAGCGATTGCTCAAGTCCCCGAAATGCCCCACGACAAAGCCCCGCCCGCGCCGCTCCGGCGGCACGAACGGGGCTCCCGGTCAAGATCGCGTTGATCTTGCGCGAAGTGTTAGGGATATGTCCACTATGGGCGTGTCATACCCACAGTTCACGCAAGATCGACGCACATCAGAGGGGGTCAGGTCAGGAGGGGGAGGGTGCGGCGGCCGGCTTCGGGGAGGGTGCCGAGGGCGAGTTCGGCGAAGCGGTGGGCGAAGGGCTGCCACACCTCGGCCACGTCCTGCTGGGTCGCTTCGACCTCGGCGATCAGGCCGTCGGCGTCCCAGCCCTGCTCGGCCATCCAGCCCCGGTTGCTGTCCACCCAGGCCGTGAACATGTCGAGGTCGCACTCGATGTGGAACTGGGTGCCCCAGGCCCGGTCCCCCACCCGGAACGCCTGGTGCGGGTAGCGCGGCGAGGCGGCCAGCAGGGTAGCCCCGAGCGGCAGCTCGGTGATCTCGTCGAAGTGGTACTGGATCACGTCCGGCGCGAACGGCACCGCCCACCACAGCGGGTCGGACTCGGCCACGTCCCGCCGGGCCACCAGGCGCGCGCCGATCTCGGGCCCGCTGGTGGAGCGCTCGACGGTGCCGCCGTGGGCCTGCGCCAGCAGCTGGCCGCCCAGGCAGACCCCGAGCGTCGGCACCCGGTGCTTGACCGCCTTGCGCAGCAGCGACTCGAGCTTCGGGAACCACGGCGCGCCGGGCGTCCCGGCCGTGGGGTACGCGTTCTGCTCCCCGCCGAGCACCACGAACGCCGCGTACCCGGTCAGGTCGTCGGGCAGCGCGTCGCCCGCGTGCGGGCGGAGCACGCTCAGCTCCAGCCCGGCCTCGGTCAGCCAGTCGCCGAGCCGGCGCAGGTCGTCGGTCGGGTCGTTCTCGATCACCAGTGCGGTCGCCACGCAGCGAGACTAGCCCGCGGCCCGCGCGGCTCCGGCAGGCGGCCTTGACCTGCGAGCAAAGGGTCACGGTGGCCGGATCAGGCCTTCCGGGCGGCCACCTTATTGATCTTGCTGCGCAGCGCGCGCCGGGCCACCGGCCCCAGCTCCTCGACGATCTCCAGCAGCGCGCCGAGCTGCTCCAGCGCGGCCATGGCGCGCTGCGCGCCGGGACGGTCGACGCCCTCGTACAGCTCCAGCCCGACGAACGAGACGGAGATCGCGCGGGCCAGGCCCGGCACGTCGGCCATCTCCGCGAACGGCGAGCCCGCCAGCACCCGGCGCAGCACCGACTCGATCTCCGCGGTCCACTGGCCGAGGGCGTCCGCCGTGACCCGGGCCAGCTTCTCGTCGTGCTGCGCACCGGCCAGCATCTGCGCGAGGACCGCCACGTTGCCCAGGTCGCGCTCCTCCTCGTGCAGCGCCCGGCCCACGTCGAGCAGCTCGCGCAGCGAGCCGACGGCGGCGAAGCGCTGCCGGTACGCGTCCACGCGGTCGGTGGTGGCCGCCGTGCACGCCGCGACCAGCAGATCGTCCACGCTGCCGAAGTGGTAGAAGATCAGCGCCTGGTTGACCCCGGCGGTGGCGGCGATGCTGCGCGCGGACACCCCCGCGATGCCCTGCTTGCGCAGCGTGTCCATGGCGCCGTCGAGCAGCCGCTGCTTGGTGTCGGACATGCCGTTTCCTCCCAGACCCGGGCCCGCACCGCGCGGCTCGCGCGAATGCGGACGGTGCCGGCCACCCCCCGTTGCCAATGTGGCCGGCACCGCCCGATGTCTGTCGCGTCCCCGACTCACCGGGACGCGCAGACTGTCTCGCACCGGTCTGACAAAACAGCCGATGCGTCGGCGATGTCGGGTCAGGACGGTCACCACAAGGAAACACGTCCCGCGCCACTGATTTGAGCGGTCGGTCAAACTTCAGCCTAGCAAGGCTTGAGCGTTCGCTCAAACAACCTGCTCATCCCAGGCGGCGGCTCACGGCAGCACCAGCTCGGCGTAGACCGGCCGGTGGTCGCTGCCGGGCAGGTCCAGCACCCGGAAGTCGCGTACGCCCACGCGCCGGTCGGCCAGCACCCGGTCCAGCGTCACCGGCGGGATCATGTTCCCGTCGTACGGCCCCCAGGTCCCCGTCAGCCCGCGCCCGAGCACCTCGGCCGCGTCCCGGTACCCCGAGTCGATCAGCTCCCGCAGCAGGTGGTGGTCGAGCGTCGCGTTGAAGTCGCCGAGCAGCACCCGCACCGGCCCGTCGGGCGTGGCGCGCGGCTGGTCGTCGAACCCCCGCGCCCACAGCGGCGTCACGAAGTCCGCCCACGGCGCCAGCGGATGCGCCGACTCGACCAGCACCGAGCCGCCGCCCGGCACCGACACCTCGGCCCGCGCCTGCCGGAACCCGCCCGGGTTGACCCGCACCCCGTCGTCGCGCAGCGGATGCCGCGACAGCACCGCCGACCCCTCCACGCCCGGGACCGCGTAGTCCACCCGGAAGGGCAGCTCGTCGCGCATCCCCGCCGCGTCGGCGGCGGCCAGGTAGTCCGGCGACACCTCCTGCAGCGCCAGCACGTCCACCCGGTGCTCGCGCACCAGGGCCACCAGCGTGTCCGGGCCCGCCGAGCCGACCAGCACGTTCGCGCTCATCACCCGCAGCGCCTGCCCCCTGGCCCCGGCCAGCGCGTCACCGTCGGCGAGAAAGCGCGGCGCCACCACCGCGACCAGCGCCAGCGCGGCCACCCCGGCCACCGCGGCCGCCGTCCAGCGCCGCCACACCAGCAGGACGGCCAGCGGCACCAGCGAGCCCGCGGCGACGTACGGCGTGAACGCCATCAGCTGCGCCATCGGATACCAGGTGTCCCAGCCGGCCAGGCGGAGCACGGCCCAGACCGCCGCCGGCAGCGCGAGCGCCCACGGCAGTGCGGACAGGAGGCCGCGCTTGACGAACCGGAGGCTGTCCTTCATGCGCCGAATGCTATACATCGGCCCGGCTGCGGACCGCGCGCCCGTGTGAAGGTTCTGTGGGCAGCCGAGCGCGGCCCTCGGCTAGGCTCTGCGGCCATGACCGCCACCCTGCACCCCGCGAAACTCCGACCCGGCGACACCGTGGCGCTCGTCTCGCCGTCCGGTCCGGTGCCCCCGGAGCGGATCGAGGCGGCGGTCGCCGTGCTCACCGGCTGGGGCCTCGCCCCGCGCGTGTACCCGCACGTGCTGGCCCGGCACGGCTACTTCGGCGGCACCGACGACCAGCGCCTCGGCGACCTCAACGAGGCGCTGGCCGACCCGGAGGTCCGCGCCGTGCTGTGCACCCGCGGCGGGTACGGCGCGCAGCGCATCACCGACCGGATCGACCTGGCCGCGGTGCACCGCGACCCGAAGCTCGTCATGGGCTTCTCCGACATCACGGCGCTGCACCTCGCGCTGTGGCAGGGCGCCCGGCTGGCCACCGTGCACGGCCCGGTCGTGGCGCAGTTCGACAAGGGCGCCGACTCCGTCACCGCGCTCGGCGCCCGGCACGCCCTGATGAGCGGCGAGCCGGTGACCGTCACCGCCGACCCGGCCGAGGAGACCCACGGCGTACGCACCACGGGCCGCGCCGAGGGCACCCTGCTCGGCGGCAACCTGTCCCTGCTCGCGAGCACTGTGGGCACTTCGCACCAGCCCGACCTGACCGGCGCGATCCTGCTCGTCGAGGACGTCGGCGAGTACCCGTACCGCGTCGACCGGATGCTGACCCAGCTGCGCCGCAGCGGCGCCCTCGACCACCTCGCGGGCATCGCGATCGGCCAGTTCACCGACTGCGCCGACGCCTGGACGGTCACCATCGCCGACGTGCTCACCGAGCGCCTGCTCGACCTCGGGCTGCCGGTGCTCGGCGGTCTGCCCGTCGGCCACGGCACCCAGCACACCGCCGTGCCGCTGGGCACCCACGCCGTCCTCGACGCCGACGCCGGCACCCTCACCATCGCCCCCGCCACGTCGAGCTGAGCGGCGCCGGGTCGGCGATTCAGCATCCGTACTCGTCGACGTCGAGCTCGGCGCGGGTACGCCGCAGGAAGTCGAGTATCCGGGCGCTGACGTGCCAGCCGAGAAGGTTGCGCTGCGGCGCTGCCGTCTCGGCCGCTTCGTCGTCACCGCAGCCCTCGAAGTACCGCACGACCTGCAGGACCGCGCTGCCGGTGGCCGGCTCGGTCCGGTCGAGTTCGGCCGCGAGGACGCCGATGCGGTCCGCCTCGGCGAAGAGCCGGTCCACGACATGGTCCAGCTGCTCGTCCACGGTCAGGTCCGGCTGCCGGCAGACGATCCGCCAGACGTGGCACACCGGGACGGGAGGGTCACTGTGGCGGCTGCCGCGCACGGAGGTCTCGTCGGGCTCGATGCCCAGCCGGGCGGCCATCTCGGCGGCCGCCATCCGGTAGGACCTGAGCGCGAAGTAGACGTACTGGCGCGGATGCATGGCCGGGACTGTATCCACACCGATCGCCGCAGTCCTCGGCGTTTCTGAGCCGTATCTCGATACGGCTCAGAACGAGTTACCCGACTCGGCCAGCATGACGCAGATGACGATGCCCGCGACGAGGCTGACCGGCATGCCCGCCGCCCAGCCGAGCAGGATGCCCGAGCCCACGCCGCCGTCGCGGCGGACGATGCGCGCGATGCCGGTGACGAGGGCGGCCACACCGAGCAGGAGCTGCCCGGCGATGCCGCCGAGCACGAAGATCGAGAGCGGGTCGCCGGACGCGGCTGGGCCGTAGTCGCTGCTCTGCCCGAACAGCCTCGCCGCCGCGAGCGGCAGCAGCATCGTCAGCACGTGCCCGGCCAGGGCGATGCCGACCCCGCGCCAGACCAGGCGAGCGGCCACGGGACGCGACTGCCCCGCCGTCCCCTGCCCGCTCGGCGCGGCCTGCGGGTCCGGCGCGCCCTGCTGGGCCGTGCCGGCCTCACCGCCCGGCACGTCCCCGCGGACCGGCACGTTCTCGCCGCTTCCGGCCGCGCCGGAGGCGGACGGCTGGGCCGAGCCCGCGGCCGTGGGCTGGGCCGAGCCGGAGACGGTGGGCTCGACCGAGCCTGCGGTCGACGGCTTTGCCGTGCCCGAGAAGGCGGAGGGGACCGGAGCAGCCGTGCTCGCGCCGAGGTCCGGGCGGCCTGCCACGCCCTGGGTGGCGGCGGCCGCCGCGGGGTCGGCGGAGGTCGGGCGCGAGGGTGGCGTGGGGGCCGCGTAGGGGTTGCGGGTCACGGGGCTGCCTCCAGATCGGGCGGCCCGGGGACGGCCGCAACGAGGTGCGTGCCGCGCAGCCTATCGCTGCGCGGCACGCTTGCTGCTCGGCCGATCCGGTATGGGCTCCGGCGGGCTGGCGCGGGGGGACGCTCAGCCGCACCGGTGCCGGTCACCGGTCAGAAGCACTGCGACGCGGACCAGAACTTGCTGGGCCGGAAGTCGGTGTGCGTGTGGTCGCTGTGGCCGGGGTAGCCGGGGCCGAGGATCCCGTTGAAGCCGTGGTAGCGCGCCTGCTTGGCGAGCGTGCACAGCGAGTGCGGGCCCGAGCCGAGGTCGGCCGCGTCACCGTAGAGGTGCCTGCTGTCGGAGGCGCCGCCGACAGCGTTGTTGCAGGCCACGCTCCGGAAGCCGGAGGTGACCCGGATGGCCTGGTCGCCGAGGGCGTGGCGCAGCGCCTCCAGGCGCCACATCGCCCGCAGCGCGTTGGCCTTGGCGGTGGCCGCCGAGACGGCGCCGCCGGACCAGGTGCTGTTGCAGGTGTTCAGCTCGGCGTAGCTGAAGTGGATGGGGGTGCAGTCGTCGTCCTGCAGGGCATAGATCTTGTTGTACGTCTGCGGGCCGGCGATGCCGTCGGCGCCCAGGCCGTACGCCTGCTGGAACCGGATGACGGCGTCGCGGGTCTCCCCGCCGAACACGCCGTCGATGACGATGGTGTTGTTGTAGCCCGGCCAGCCGGCGACCCGGATCTGCAGTTGCCGGACGTCCTCGCCGGACATGCCGGAGGACAGGTTGCGGCCCCAGGTGTAGCAGCCGTCGGCGTGCGCGGGGGAAGCGCCGACGACGATGGCGACCACCGATCCGATGGCCGCCATCACCAGTGCGGTCAGCGCCCGGATGAGGGCGCGGCGGGGGGTGCGAAGCGACATGGAAGGCACCTTGCCAACCACGCTCATCTATGTCAAGAGTTTACATTTCTTGCAGTTACTGCGTAGTATCCTTTCGCAAGCGGGCGGTCATGGCACCTGGTCAGGGGTTCGCCGAACCTGCGCGTCAGGGCCATGCCGCCCGGTGCTCGGCGACGATGGTGCTGGTCAACGGCGCGAGCGCACCCTCCGGTCGTTGCCCGCCGCGGTGACGCCGTACGCGAGCGCGTCGACCAGTGCCCGCCAGCTGGCCTCGACCACGTTCTCGTGCACGCCGACCGTGGTCCAGTCGCGACCGTCGGCGTCCACGGTCTCCACCAGCACCCGCGTCACCGCGTCGGTGCCGTGCGAGCCGGCCAGGATGCGGACCTTGTAGTCGGCCAGCTCCAGCCCGGACAGCTGCGGGAAGTGCCGCTCCAGCGCCTGGCGCAGGGCCTGGTCCAGGGCGTTCACCGGGCCGTTGCCCTCCGCGGTGGCGATCACGCGCTCGCCGCGTACCCGCAGCTTGACGGTCGCCTCGCTGACGACCGCACCGTCCTCGCGGTGCTCGACGATCACCCGGTACGACTCCAGCGCGAACGGGGTCGTCTGCTCGCCCAGCGACTGGCGCACCAGCAGCTCGAAGGACGCGTCGGCGGCCTCGAAAGACCAGCCCGCCGCTTCCAGCTCCTTCACCCGGTGCGTCACCTTGGACAGCGTGTCGGGCTGGCCGGCCAGGTCCAGGCCGAGCTCGCGGCTCTTGAGCTCGATACTGGCCCGGCCGGCCATCTCGGTGACGAGGATCGTCATGTCGTTGCCGACGACGGCCGGGTCCACGTGGTTGTAGAGGGCCGGGTCGACTTTGATCGCGCTCGCGTGCAGCCCCGCCTTGTGGGCGAAGGCGGCCGACCCGACATAGGCCTGGTGGGTGTCGGGTGCGATGTTCGCGATCTCGGCGATGGCGTGCGAGACGTGCGCCATCTGTTCCAGGCAGCCCTCCGGTAGGACGGTCATGCCCAGCTTGAGTTGCAGGTTCGCCACCACCGCGAAGATGTCGGCGTTGCCGGGGCGCTCCCCGTAGCCGTTCGCGGTGCCCTGCACGTGGCGTACGCCCGCCTCTACCGCGGCGATGGTGTTGGCGACGGCGCACGCGGTGTCGTTCTGCGCGTGCATGCCGAGCACGGCCGGGTCGATGCCCAGCCGCGCGGTCAGCTCCCCGATCGCCTTGCTGACCTGCGAGGGCAGCATGCCGCCGTTGGTGTCGCAGAGGACGACCCGCTCGGCGCCCGCGTCCAGCGCGGCGCGCACCACGGAGGCGGTGTACGCCGGGTCGAAGCGGAAGCCGTCGAAGAAGTGCTCGCAGTCGACGAAGACGCGGCGGCCCTGCGCCCGCGGGTGGGACACGCTGTCGGCGACCATCGCGAGGTTCTCCTCGGGCGTGGTGCGCAGCGCGCGCTCGACGTGGCGCAGGTCGGACTTGGCGACCAGGCAGACCACCGGGGTCTGCGCCGCGAGCAGGCCCGCGATCTGCGCGTCGTCGGCGACGGGCGTGCCCGCCTTGCGGGTGGAGCCGAAGGCGACCAGCACCGCGTTCTTCAGATCGAGCTCGGTTCTGGCGCGTTCGAAGAACTCGGTGTCCTTGGGCACCGCACCGGGCCAGCCGCCCTCGATGAACCCGACGCCGAACTGATCGAGCAGCCGCGCCACCGCGAGCTTGTCCGCGACGGAGTACGTGATGCCTTCGCGCTGGGCGCCGTCGCGCAGCGTGGTGTCGAAGATCTGCATGTCGTCTGACCTCCTGTGGGGCGCCCGCGGGGGCACCTGGTTGACCGTGGCCGCCGAATCGGGCCGCGTGCCGGGAGACGCTGTGGAGCTGGGCTGTGGAGCTGAGCGGGCCGCAAAACAAAAGACCCCCCGCGGTCGCGGGAGGTCTGCGCGTCGGCGAGGGGGCCTGGTTTCCCAGGCGGCGGCCGGCGCGCTAGGTGCGAATAATCAGTGCGAGGTGGATCACGCAGGGTAGCATCCCATTTTTCCGGCCCGTGGGCCAGCAGCCTCCCGGATTTCGGGACGCCGTGTCGCACCAGGCGGGCCCGTTCCTACGACTGACCTGGACATCAGGACACGGCCGCGGTCCTGTGCGCGTCGCCACAATGTCATGATCCGGTAACTCGGGAGCCGCGAGCGGTTGCCTAATCTTGAACCGCTCAAGTAAAGCCCTGCTCCATGGAGGTACCTCGCGTGCTCACCGTCGGCGACCACTTTCCCGCCTACGAACTGACCGCCTGCGTTTCGCTGGACGCCGACAAGGCGTTCGAGACGATCACCAACAAGACCTACGAAGGCAAGTGGCGGGTCCTGTTCTGCTGGCCCAAGGACTTCACCTTCGTCTGTCCCACCGAGATCGCCGAGTTCGGCCGCCTGAACGGCGAGTTCGCCGACCGGGACGCGCAGGTGCTGGGCTGGTCGGTCGACAACGAGTTCGTGCACCACGCGTGGCGCAAGAACCACCCCGACCTGCGTGAGCTGCCCTTCCCGATGCTGGCCGACGTCAAGCGCGAGCTGACCGAGGCGTGCGGCGTGCTGGGCGAGGACGGCGTGCCGCAGCGGGCGACGTTCATCGTCGACCCGAACAACGAGATCCAGTTCGTGATGGTCACCGCGGGCTCGGTCGGCCGCAACGTCAGCGAGGTGCTGCGGGTGCTCGACGCGCTGCAGACCGACGAGCTGTGCCCGTGCAACTGGAACAAGGGCGGCGAGACCCTCGACGCCGGCAAGCTGCTGGCCGCCGTCTGATGGGTATCGACGCGATCAAGGCGGCGCTGCCGGCGTACGCCCGCGACACCAAGCTCAACCTCGGGACCGTGCTCGGCACGTCGCCGCTGACCGAGCAGCAGCTCTGGGGCACCGCCCTGGCCTGCGCGGTCGCGGCCCGCAACGCGGTCGTGCTGCGCGAGATCGCGGCCGAGGCGGCCGACCACCTCAAGCCGGAGGCGGTCGAGGCGGCCAAGGGCGCGGCGTCGATCATGGCGATGAACAACGTCTACTACCGGTCCAAGCACCTGATCGGCGACGAGGCGTACCAGTCGCTGCCGGCCCGGCTGCGCATGCAGATCATCGGGAACCCGGGCGTCGACAAGGCCGACTTCGAGCTGTGGAGCCTGGCCGTCTCGGCCATCACCGGCTGCGGCGTCTGCCTGGAGTCGCACGAGAAGACGCTGATCGGCACCGGGGTCGGCCGCGAGGCCGTGCACGAGGCGCTGCGCATCGCCTCGGTCGTGCACGCGGCGGCGGTCACCCTCGACGCCGAAGCGGCTCTGGCGGCCTGACCGGCCGCTGAGCCCGCGGCGAACGGCTCCGGCCGCTCACCGCCCACCGTGCCAGGAAGGCCACCGAGCAGGCGGCGGTGCCACGCCGCCCGGTGGGCCCACCGGCACGCGGAGAAAGAAGCCCGGCGGGAGACGTCCCGCCGGGCTTTCCGCTGCCCAGGGTGGGGAAGGGCACCTTCTTCAACGGAAAACGATAAGAAGGTGCCCTTCCTTTCGTGGGGTCGACGATAGTTGAACAGTCAAGTATTCTTGAGGCATGACTGCCACCCGGATGCCCGCCATCTACCTCAGCCACGGTGCTCCACCGCTGGCCGACGACGCGCTGTGGACGCGGCAGCTGGCGGACTGGTCGGGCGCGCTGCCGCGGCCCACCGCGATCCTGGTCGTCTCGGCGCACTGGGAGAACGCGCCGCTGGCGATCGGCGCGACGACGACCGTCCCGCTCGTGTACGACTTCGGCGGCTTCGCGCAGCGCTACTACGAGGTGACGTACCCGGCGCCCGGCGCGCCCGAGCTGGCCGCCAAGGTGCGCGGGCTGCTGCGCGGGCCGCAGACGCCGCTGGCCGACGTGCCCGACCGGGGGCTCGACCACGGCGCGTACGTGCCGCTGGTGGAGATGTATCCCGACGCCGACATCCCGGTGCTGCAGATCTCGATGCCGACGCTGGACCCGCGGCGGCTGATGGAGATCGGCCGCAGGCTCGCGCCGCTGCGCGAGGAGGGCGTGCTGATCGTCGGCTCCGGCTTCTTCACGCACAACCTGCGTGCCGCGATGACCTACCTGCACCTGGGTGCGGACGCACCGGTGCAGGGCTGGTCGGCGGAGTTCGACGCATGGGGCCGCGAGGCGCTGGACGCGGGCGATGTGGACGGCCTGCTCGACTTCCTGGTCAAGTCGCCGGCCGGGCGGATGGCGCACCCGCGCACCGAGCACTTCGCGCCGCTGTTCGTCACGCTCGGCGCGGGCGAGGCGGACCTGGCCGAACAGCGTACGGTCATCGACGGCTTCTGGATGGGCCTGGCCAAACGTTCGGTTCAGCTCGGGTGACCTTGTAGACGATGTGACGCGATCCCCGCTACTGCCGGGCGGTGGCGCTGATTACGGTAGCGGGGTGACCACCTTGCCCGCCGAGCGCAGCATCGCGTTCGCCGCCGTCTTCAACTTCCGCGACCTCGGTGGGCTGACCACCGCCGACGGCCGCGCGGTGCGCCGGCGCACGGTGTTCCGGTCGGACACGCTGTCCCGCCTCGGCGCCGAGGACCGCGACGCGTTCGCCGCGCTCGGCATCCGCACCGTGATCGACCTGCGCCGGCCCGCCGAGGTCGCCTCGATGGGCCGGGTGCCGGAGTGGACCCGGGTGGTGTGGCGGCACAACCACCTCGAGCACCCGCTGTGGGACCACTCGACCTACACCACGGAGGTCGGGGTGGCGCGCTGGCTGGCCGAGCGCTACCTGGAGCTGGCCCACCACGGCAAGGCCGACATCGCGCGGGTGGTCGGCATGCTGACCGACGACCAGCACGGCCCGACCGTGGTGCACTGCGTGGCGGGCAAGGACCGCACCGGCCTGATCGCGGCGCTGACGCTGGAGCTGCTCGGCGTGCCCGACGACCAGATCGCGGCGGACTACGCGCTGACCGAGCACAGCGCGCCGGCCTTCACCCGCTGGGTGCGCACCGCGTTCCCGGACGAGGACCACCGCAACCCGCCGCCGTTCTACACGTACACCCCCGCCGAGGCCATGCTGATCACGCTGCACGGGCTGCGCCTGCGCCACGGCTCGATCGCGGAGTACCTGGTGGGCGCGGGCCTGCACCGCGAGCGGGTGGACCGGCTGCGCGAGAGGCTGCTGGAAGCGTGAGCGGGCGGCGCGCGTGAACACCGGCGACGCGGCCCGGCTGGTCGACTTCACGGGTCCGCTGTTCAACTTCCGCGACGTGGGCGGGCTGCCCACCACGGACGGCGCGACCGTACGCCGGGGCGTGCTGTTCCGGTCGGACACGCTGACCGCGCTCGACGAGGCCGACCGCGAGCGCTTCGCCGAGCTGGGCGTGCACACCGTCATCGACCTGCGGCACCGGGTGGAGCTGGAGCGCTACGGCCGCGCCCCGCAGTGGTGCTGCACCGACTGGCACAATGTGCCGCTGAACAACCCGGTCTGGCGGGCCGAGGACTACTCCCCCGACGCCGGGGTGGCCGCCTTCCTGGTGGCCCGGTACCTGGAGACCACCGAGCTCGCCGCGGCCGACCTCGTCCGCGCGCTGGAGCTGGTCGCGACCGGCTCCGGCCCGACCGTGGTGCACTGCTGGGGCGGGCGCGACCGCACCGGGGTGGTGATCGCGCTGGCGCTGGAGCTGGTGGGGGTGTCCGATGCGGACATCGCCGCCGACTACCAGCTGACCGAGCACGGCACGGCCCGCTACCTGGCCTGGCGGGAGGTCAACCGGCCGGAGCGGCCGCCGCTGGCGCCGTTCCTGTCGCGCACCCCGGCCGAGGCCATGCACGCGTTCCTGGGCCTGCTGCGGGAGCGGCACGGCTCGGTGTCCGGCTACCTGACCGGCGCGGGGCTCGCCCCCGAGCACGTCACGATGCTGCGCGCACGGCTGCGCGAGGAGCGTCCGTTGAGGTGACCCCGGCGTGATTCCCGGGTGGCATGATGTGACCGACATTTCCCCGGGGAGGAGCCGTCACCATGCACTTCGGACAGCGAGCCGCGCTGGCCGTGCTCACCGCAACGACCCTCGCGGCCGTGCTGGCGGGTTGCAGCGGCAAGGATCCCGGCGACACCTCGCCCGCCGTGCGGCCCGGCAGCGGCACGGGCGAGTTCGCGCAGATCGACGCCGCGACGCGCGGGCTGGTGTCCCAGCGGGTCGCCTGGCAGGCGCCCGGCTCCCTGGACGTCGAGGAGACCGCCCGGATCGGCCTGTCCATCGGCGAGGGCAGGGAGCTCACCGACAAGATCGAGACGTTGCTGCGGGGCACGCAGCAGACGCCCGTCGGCGAGATGAGGGTCGGTCCCTCGGTGCGGGCCACCCTGCGCGGCAGCTCCGAGGACGTGGAGATCACGCCGTCGGAGTCGGTGAACGCGTCCACCGGCAGCGACGTGCAGATGCTGTTCACCTGGCTGATCAAGGCCAAGCAGCCGACCGACGACCTCCAGCTCACCGCGCACCTGGAGGTGCCGCTGAGCAATGGGCACGTCATCACGCACGAGGTGCCGCTCAGCATCCAGGTGCACCGCACGGCGAAGTTCACCGTGTGGCAGGTGCTCACCAACTGGGGCACCTGGTCGGCCGTGGTGACCAGCCTGATCGCGGTGGTGGGCTGGCTGGTCCGCCGCCGCAGGCGCGAGGCGGCCGCCGAGGAGGCGCCGGAGCCGTCGGTGTCCAGCACCGCCGACGCGGTGGTCTGAAGAAATCTTCCAACCGAGTGGGTATGGCGAAAGTTAGCTTCAACGACGATAGTGGCGGGTGAATGTCCATTCCCACCATCGCGGAGACTCCATGGCCAGATCACGCCTGCGGACGGCCGCCGTCGCCGGCCTCACCGCGCTCAGCCTCGCGGCCCTGACCGCGGCCGCCGGGGCACCCGCCGCGGCCGCCCCGATCACGCACGACGAGCAGATCACCTTCCAGGAGTGGTCCAGCTATCCCGCCTGGCGCCAGGGCACCCACGAGGGCACCCTCGCCATCCCCGGGGTGCGCACCGGGATCACGATGCTCCGCCCGGCCGGCACCACCGACTACACCGACCCGCACACCGGCGTCACCAAGCCTTACGACTACGCCACCTGGACCTCGCCGGTGACCGAGGTCGGCTTCGACGCCACCGAGCTGGTCGCGTCGTGGAACGCCGAGACGCCCGCGGGCACCTGGATCCAGGTCGAGCTGCAGGGCACCTACAACACCGGCGGCCAGACGCCGTGGTACGTCATGGGCCGGTGGGCCTCCGGTGACGGCGACATCAAGCGCACCACGGTCAACCGCCAGGGCGACCCGTGGTCGACGATCTGGACCGACACCTTCTCCATCGACGACGCCGCCAACGGGGTGCTGCTGCACGCCTACCAGCTGCGGCTCACCCTCTACCGGGCGCCGGGGCAGTGGCGCGCGCCGCGGGTGTGGATGCTCGGCGCGATGAGCTCCTTCGTGCCGGACCGGTTCACCGTCACCCCGAGCGCGGGCGGCATCGCCTGGGGCACCGAGCTGGCCGTGCCGCGCCGCTCGCAGAACATCCACATCGGGGAGTACCCGGAGTACGACGGCGGCGGCCAGGCCTGGTGCTCGCCGACCTCCACCACGATGGTGCTGGAGTACTACGGCCGCGGCCCGTCGCAGCAGGACCTGGCCTGGGTCGACCCGGCCTACGAGGACCCGCAGGTCGACCACGCGGCCCGGATGACCTACGACTACGCGTACGAGGGCGCCGGCAACTGGCCGTTCAACACCGCGTACGCCGCGTCGTACCCGGGCATCGACGCCAAGGTGACCCGGCTGCACTCGCTGGACGAGATCGAGCGGTTCATCAAGGCCGGCATCCCCGTGATCACCAGCCAGTCGTTCCTGTCCGAGGAGCTGGACGGAGCCAACTACGGCACCTCCGGGCACATCTTCGTCATCGTCGGCTTCACCGCCGACGGCGACGTGATCGTCAACGACCCGGCGTCGTCGAGCAACGACGCGGTGCGCAACATCTACCAGCGCGACCAGTTCGAGAAGATCTGGCAGCGCACCAAGCGCTACCGCGCGAACGGCACCGTGGCCGGCGGCCCCGGCGGCATCGTGTACCTGATCAAGCCGTGGTGGAAGCCGTGGCCGCACGTCCCGGGCTCGACCAACTGGTGACGTGATGATCCGGGTGCGCCCCCGCCGTGGGGCGCGCCCGGATCATCAGAGCCGGGTCTCCAGGATCGCCTCGGACAGCGCGATCACGCCGAAGCTGCCGCCCTGCGGGTCGGCCAGCAGCGCGTAGTGGCCCACCGGCAGGTCCAGCGGGCCGGCCAGCACCGACCCGCCCAGCTCGACGCAGCGCGCGATGGCCGCCGCGCAGTCCGCCACCTCGAACGTGATGCGCCAGTGGGCCGGCGTGCCGGCCGGGTAGCGCTCGTCCATCACGGACATGCCACCGACGACGCGGCTGTCCTTGCACCACTCGATGTGGTCCACGCCCTCGGCGATCTCGCTCTTGCGCTCCGACCAGCCGAACGCCTTGCCGTAGAAGGCCGCCGCGGTGTCCTCCCGCCAGGTCACCACCTCGGTCCAGCACATGGTGGCGGGCTCGTTGGCGGCCTCGGCACCGCCGAAGGCGCCGCGCTGCCAGATGCCGAAGACCGCGCCCTCGGCGTCGGCGACCAGCGCGGCCCGGCCGCGGCCGCCCCGGTCGTGCGGCGGCGCCAGCACCGCCCCGCCGGCGTCGACGACGGCCGCCACGGCGTCGTCCGCGCTCGGCGCGGACAGGTAGCCCAGCCAGCACCCGGGCCTGCCGGGTGCGCCCGGCACCACGCCGGCCACGGCACGGCCGTCGAGCGTGAACACCTCACCCGGCGCCCAGCCGAACAGCCCGGCGTAGAAGTCCGCCGCGGCGGCCGGGTCGGCGGCGGCGTACTCCGCCCAGCACGGCGTGGCGGGCGCGTATCCCCTCACTCGCATGCCCGCCACCCTAGAGCCATCTCCCGTCCCCGTGAAGATCCGCACGTGCCGTCCGATTCGCTCCGTTCGGCTGACCGGCCGGGCGATCGGTGACACGGGGGCCATGCACATGGACCGATCACGCGCGATGATTGCGCCATGCTCCCGGATCGATCCCCGCTCGAGGGATGCAACGTCGCGCTCAACGAGTCCGACGTCGTGGGCCTGCGGGTGGACTGGCCCAGCCGCACCGTGCGGCTGCTGCTGCACGTGCTGGCGCTGCCCGAGCACGGGCCGGTCGATCCGGACACCCGCCGGGCGCTGGTGTTCACCGGCGTCCGGCTGGTGCGGGTGCTGCTGCGCGCGGACCGCTCGTTCAGCCGCGACTACGGCAACGCCATCGACCTGCCCGACGCCGAGGCGGCCGACGCCTTCCTCGCCTCGGTCGGCTGGTCCAACCCGATGTACGGGTGGAGCTTCCTGAACGATCCGCAGCTCACCCAGGACTGGCCGGAGCGGCTGAGCCTGACGCTCGACGCCGGAGCAGGCCCCGCCGCGCACACCCTGTACTGGTTCTGCGAGTGCGGCCGCGACGAGCCCGGCGGCGACGCCGCGTACTGCATCGAGGGCGACATCCACTTCGAGCGCCTGGCGGTCGAACGGGCCGACGGCTCGCCGGTGCCGCTGACCTCGTTCATCGCCGACGGCCGGCGCTGGTGGCACGGCTTCGGCGCCGGCGACCCCCGCGTCTCCGGCGAGGCCCAGCAGTCCCAGCCACCCTCCCCCGCCTGGACCTGACCCCGCCTCCGGCGGTGCGGAAGGGCACCTTCTTATCGCTTTCCGTAGATGAAGGTGCCCTTCCTCACCCGGATGCCGCGTCGTTCCCGCTCAGCCGTGCTGGGCCGCGACGCGGGCCATGGCGTCGCGGTAGATGGGGCCGTGCCGGAAGCGGTCCGGCAGCAGGCGCATGGTCAGGCGCAGCCCGCGGACCGAGACCGAGGCGGACAGGTCCGTCGTGGGCAGGCCGAGCGTGCCGTACACGCGCCGCGCCCAGCCCGGTTGCAGCGCGAACGCGGTCGCGGCCAGGCCGGTGTAGACCAGGCGGGCCGGGGTCAGCCCGAGGTGCCAGGGCAGCGGCGGCGCCAGCAGGAAGAACAGGGTGTCCAGCGCCTCCCGGGTCAGCGCCAGCTCGGGCCGGACGCGCCGGTAGTACGCGGCGACCTCGGCGCGGGTGCCGGGCACCGTCGCCGGGTCGAGTCCGACCAGCTCGGCCGCGCGCAGCTGCTCGGTGTAGTACCCGTCCACGTCGGCGTCGGTCAGCTCCACCCCGGCCCGGCGGGCCGTGCTCACGAACGACTCGACCTCGGTGACGTGCACCCAGCGCAGCAGCTCCGGCTCGTCGATGCGGAACGTCTCGCCGGTGCGCCGGTCCACCCCGCGCAGCCGGGCGTGGATCGCGCGGATGCGCCGGCCCGCCGTGCGCGCCTGCTCGGTGGTGCCGAAGATGACCGTGCCGACGTAGTCCGCGGTGCGCAGCAGCCGCGACCACGGGTCGACCTTGTAGCTGGAGTTCTGCACCACGCCCGCAATCGCCCGGGGGTGCAGGGCCTGCAGGAACAGCGAGCGTACGCCCGCCACCCAGAGCACCGGCTCGGCGTGCACCCGCCAGGTGACCGACCCGGGGCCGAACAGCCCGAGGTCGCCCCGGCCGGTCAGCCCCGCCGCGCCCGGCAGGACGACGCCGGCCGTCCGCCCGCCGCGCCTGACGGTCCGCTCGCTCATGAGATCCAGCGTGCCACGCCCGCGGGGGTGCCGGAACGGTCTCGCGCCCCCGGGCGGGCCGGGGGCGCGAGGTTGTCGCCTGATGCGCCGGATGACCGGCTCAGGGCAGCCTTAGCTGATCTTGGCGTTGACGTGGATGGCGATGGCGTCGTGCGCGGCGACGTTCGCCGCGAACCAGCCGTTCGCATCGACCGTGATCACCGGCCCGGTGCAGGTGGTGCCGCTCTTCTCGCCGTGGATGACGTCGCAGTAGCGCCCGGCGGGCAGGTTCGTCTGGTACGAGCGCCCGTTGACCGCCCCGTCCTCGTCGTTGATGGTCAGGTAGCCCTTGCCGCTGCGGCCGAACGCGATGTGGTTGTTGCCGTTGTCGTACCAGTTGACCATCGCCGTGCCCTTGACCGCGTTGTGGAAGCCGACCATGTTCGCCACGACCTGCCAGCGGTGCTCGCAGCGCCAGCCGCCGCTGAAGCAGGTCGCGTTGTTGGTCTTGCCGCCTGCGTCCGAGGGCGGCCCCTGGTCCTTGTTGCTGAACTCGTAGCTGCTCATCACCGTCGGCGAGCCGTACGGCCAGGCCAGCATGAACGCGTTGGCCAGCGCGTAGATCCCGTTGTCCTTGTAGGTGAGGATGTCGCCGCCCTCGCGCTGGGTGTCGTGGTTGTCGACGAACACCGCGCCCTTGCCGGTGGCGATGTGTCCCCACGGCTCGCCGAAGTTCTTGAGGTAGGCGAGCTTCTCGCGCCGGAACACCCGGCCCAGATCCTTGCCGTAGCGGAACTCGTGCACGTCGCCGTTGCCGGTGTACTCCGTCGGCTGGACCGGCTCGCCCGCGCCGTAGATGACCTCCTGCACGTGGTACACCGAGCGCGACAGCTTGCCCTTGATCGCGGCGATGTCGGCGGCCGGCATGTGCTTGCTCGCGTCCCAGCGGAACCCGTCCACGCCGAGGCCGAGCAGGTCGTTGAGGTAGGCCGCGAGCTTGGTCCGGACGTAGTCGCTCTCGGTCTTGAGGTCGGCGAGGTTGACCAGCTCGCAGTTCTGCACCTCGTACCGGTCGCCGTAGTTCACGATGTCGTCGTTGCCGTTGCGGCCGCAGTGGTGGAAGTCCTGCGTCTGGTAGATGCCCGGGTAGGTGTACGAGGTGTAGGTCGAGCCGGCCCAGCCGGTGCCCGAGCCGACGCCGGTGGTGTGGTTGACCACCGCGTCGACGATGACCTTGACACCCGCGTTGTGGCAGGTGGTGACCATCGACTGGAACTGCGCCCGGGTGCCCTTGCGGGACTCGATCCGGTAGCTGACCGGCTGGTACGCGACCCACCACTGCTGGCCGCGCACGTGCTCCTGGGGCGGGGAGACCTGCACGTAGCCGTAGCCGCGCGGGCCGAGGTAGTTGGTGCACTCGGCCGCCACCGAGGGCCAGTTCCACTCGAAGAGCTGGACGATGACGTCCTTGGTGGCCGAGGGGGCGGCGGCCGCGGGTGCGGCCGGGAGGGGCAGCGTGGCGGCGAGCACCGCCGCCAGCATCAGAGGGAGAAACCTGCGTCGTCGCATGGGGACACTCCGGACGGTACGAGGGGACGAGTCGTCGCGGTGCTGCGGCCCGAACACGGCTGAAACCGCGTTGAAACCTTGCGGCAATGTTCACAAGAACTTTCAACGAAGTCAACGAGTCCGATGCGGATCGGCACGCCGAAGCGCTCGCAAGATCTTGCCACAGTGGCCATGACAGCTCCGGCCTGCCGCTCGGGCCGACGACAGGCGGTCACGGCACCGGCCGAGGCGGCGACGCAAGCGCGACGCCTCAGCCGAGCAGCCGTGCGGCCGAGGCCAGGTACGCCCGTCCCGCGTCGGGCTGGCCGTGGCGGATCATGTAGAGGCCGGACGAGACCCGCTCGACGAAGGCCCACTCCCAGATCACCTGCGCGTCCACACCCGTCGCCGCGGACAGCCGCGCGCACCAGCCGCGCAGCAGCGCCACCGGGTCCGCCGCGGCGAGCAGCTCGTCCTCCCAGCCGCGCACCACGACGCCGAGGTCGTAGCCCGGATCGCAGAGGAACCCGTCCGGGTCCACGAAGACGTACCCCGACTCGGCTCCCGGCCGGGGCGACAGCACCGCCAGCGCGTTGTCCGGGTGCGCGTCGCCGTGGCAGACCACGGCGGCCTCCGGGTCGAACGCGTCGGCCCGCCGCCGGGCATAGTCCAGCGCCCGGTCGACGACCGCCGCCGGGCACGGCTGCCCCGTCTCCGCCCACAGCTGCTCGATCAGCTCGATCAGGGTGCTCGCCTTGTCCGTGCCGGGCGGCACGGCCGCATCGGGCGGGGACGGCACCAGCCAGGCCTGGCGCAGCGTCGCCGCCATCACGTCGAGCACCCGCTCCGGGGGCAGCCCGGCCGCCGCGAGCGCCGGGCCGAGCGGTTCCAGCAGCGCCGCGTCACGGTCGGCGTCGTACGCGTACAGCCGGACGTAACCGTGCCCGTCCGCCGCGGCCAGCGTGCGCACCTGGCCGGCGAAGCCGTCGCCGGGCGGGGCGAGCCGCAGCACCGCGGCGCTGCCGTCCTCGCGGCGCACCCGCAGCACCAGCGCGGCCGACCCGCCCGCCAGCGCCGGGCCGGGCGTCAGCGCCCAGTCGGCGCACACCTGTGCCACGCGCACCGGCAGCGCGGCGAGCCAGTCGTGCGCTCCCCTGCTCACGGCGGTGCGGTGCATCAGGTCCGGCAGCTCGATCACGCTGCAAACGATGCCATGCGCAGGGCGTGGTCGCGACGGGATATGCCGGACCGGGTTAGGCTCAGCCATGCTCGCCCGCGCCTGGGGAATCACCCGTTCTCTCGCGATGTACCACGGCATCCCGGGCCGCCACCGGCGGATGCGGCGCTTCTACGGGCAGTTCCTCGGCCCCGGCGACCTCGGCTTCGACATCGGCGCGCACGTGGGCAGCCGGGTGCGGCCGTGGCGGCGGCTGGGCGCGCGGGTGCTCGCGGTCGAGCCGCAGCCGGACTGCCTGCGCGTGCTGCGGCTGTTCTTCGGGCGCGATCCCGGCGTGACGATCCTGCCCACCGCCGTGGGGGCACGGCCGGGCACGGCCAGCCTGGCGCTGTCCTCGGCGACCCCGACGGTCTCCACCATGTCGCACGAGTGGATCGAAACGGTGCGCACGACGGACGACCGCTTCGCCGCCGTGCGCTGGGACCGGTCGGTCGAGGTCGCGGTGGTGACGCTCGACGACCTCGTCGCCGCGCACGGCGAGCCGGCCTTCTGCAAGATCGATGTGGAGGGTTTCGAGGCGGACGTGCTGCGCGGGCTGTCCACGCCGCTGCGCGCGCTGTCCTTCGAGTACCTGCCGCCCGCCCACGACGCCGCCCTAGAGTCCCTGGCGCTGGTCGAGCGCCTCGGCGCGGGCCGGTACGAGTACAACTACGCCCCGGTCGAGACCATGCGCTTCGCGGCCGCGCAGTGGCTGACCGCCGCCGACCTGGCCCGCCTGCTGGAGCAGCGCTTCCGCCCGCTGGGCCGCTCCGGCGACGTCTACGCCCGCACCCGCTCGCTCTGACCCGCAGCCACGACCGGCGCATCGGCGCGGCGCTGCCAGAGCCACACCACGTCGCGGCCGAAGGACTCGGTGAGCAGGGCCAGGGCGGCGGCCAGCGCCACCGTGACCGCCGGTCGGGGCAGCAGGCCCGCGGCGGCGACGGCCAGCGTGATGCCCTGGATCGCGGCGACGACCTTGCGCCAGTAGCGCGGGAACAGCCGCCCGCGCAGCCACGGCAGCACCCAGGTCGCGGCGACGTACGCGTACCGCATCGCGCCGATCGCGAGCACCCAGGCGCCGAACCGCGGCGCGGCGTACACGCTGAGCACCAGGATCAGGAACGCGTCGACCTCCATGTCGAAGCGCGCGCCGAACGCCGAGTCGGTGCCCGTGCCGCGGGCGACCCGCCCGTCGACCGCGTCCAGCACCAGCGCCACGGCCGTGACCCCGACCAGCACCGGGACGGCGATGTCGCGGGTGAACGCGTCGACGACCAGCGCCGTGACGCAGCCGGTGAGCAGGGCCCGGGTGAGGGTGACCCGGTCGGCGGGGCCCAGCGCGCCCCGGCGCGCGGTGCGCATGGCCCGCTCGACCAGCATGCACAGGCCGATGCCGTACGCGATCCCGGCGAGCCAGCCCACGCTGCTCAGCCCGGTCGTGGAGGCCAGCACCACCAGTAGGGTGAACTGGACGATCAGGCCGATCACCGGGCCCGGGCTCACCGACGGCACGGCGCCTCCGTTAGGTTCGATCGTGATCGGATGGGAGAGATCGATGGCATCCTACGCGCGCGCCTTCTGGGTCGCCTCGCCACACGTTGGTGAGATCCGGCGCGTCGCGGTGCCCGAGCCCGGCCCCGGCGAGGTGCTGGTGCGCACCGTCCACACCGGCGTCAGCCGGGGCACCGAGACGCTGGTGTTCCGCGGCGAGGTGCCCGCGAGCCAGCACGCCGTGATGCGCGCGCCGTTCCAGGAGGGGGACTTCCCCGGGCCGGTGAAGTACGGCTACCTCAACGTCGGCGTCGTCGAGCAGGGCCCGGCGGACCTGCTGGGCCGGACCGTGTTCTGCCTGTACCCGCACCAGACCAGGTACGTCGTGCCGGCGGCCGCCGTGGTGCCGGTGCCCGGCGGGGTGCCCGCGCGCCGGGCGGTGCTGGCGGGCACGGTGGAGACCGCGGTCAACGCGCTGTGGGACGTCCCGCCG
This sequence comes from Catellatospora sp. NPDC049609, assembly GCF_040675365.1. Classification (NCBI taxonomy): domain Bacteria; kingdom Bacillati; phylum Actinomycetota; class Actinomycetes; order Micromonosporales; family Micromonosporaceae; genus Catellatospora; species Catellatospora sp. NPDC049609. The sequence goes on from NZ_JBFAOU010000025.1 coordinate 39,356, forward strand.
CTGGTCGGCGACCGGATCGCGGTGGTCGGCGCGGGCATGGTCGGCGCGTGCGCCGCGGCGCTGCTGGCCCGCTTCCCCGGGGTCGAGGTGCAGCTGGTCGACGTGGACCCGGACCGGGCCGCGCTCGCCGCGGCACTCGGCGTCGCGTTCGCCACCCCCGAGACCGCCGCCGGCGGGTGTGACCTGGTGTTCCACGCCAGCGCGTCGGGCGCGGGCCTGCAGCGCTCGCTGGACCTGCTCGCCCCGGACGGCACGGTCGCCGAGCTGAGCTGGTACGGCGACCGCGAGGTGGGCCTGCTGCTGGGCGGGGCGTTCCACTCGGGACGGCTGAGCATCCGCGCCAGCCAGGTGGGCACGGTCTCCCCGGCGCGGGCCGCGCGGCGCACCCACGCCGACCGGCGGGCGCTCGCCCTGGACCTGCTGCGCGACCCCGTCTTCGACGCGCTGCTGTCCGGCGAGTCGGAGTTCGAGCAGCTGCCCGAGGTGCTGGCCGGGCTGGCCGACGGCACCCGGGCGGCCCTGTGTCACGTCATCGCCTACGGCAAGGAGCAACCGTGTTCAGCGTGACCGTCCGCGACCACATGATGATCGCTCACAGTTTCCGCGGCGAGGTCTTCGGACCCGCGCAGCGGCTGCACGGCGCCACGTTCGTCGTCGACGCGACCTTCCGGCGCGCCGACGTCGACGCCGACGGCATCGTGGTCGACATCGCCGCGGCGGCACGGGAGCTGAACGCCGTGGTGGGCGAGTTCAACCTGCGCAACCTCGACGAGGTGCCCGCGCTGGCCGGTCTCAACACCACCACCGAGGTGCTGGCCAGGGTGATCGCGGACGCCCTCGCCGCGCGGGCGCGCGCGGGCGCGCTCGGCGACGGGGCCCGCGAGCTGGCCGGGATCACCGTCACCCTGCACGAGTCGCACATCGCGTGGGCGAGCTACGAGCGCACCCTGTGACGGTGGTGCACGTCGTCCTGCCGGGGGACATCGACGATCCGGCGGCGCCGAGCGGTGGCAACCGCTACGACCGGCGGATCTGCGGTGGCCTCGTGGGGCTCGGCTGGGCGGTGCGCGAGCATGCCGTGGCCGGGTCCTGGCCACGGCCTTCCGCGGCGAGCCGCACCGCGCTGGCCGGGCTGCTGGACGGGCTGCCGGAGGGGGCGGTCGTCCTGCTGGACGGCCTGGTCGCCGCCGGGGCCGGGGAGGTGCCGGCGGCCCGCGCGGCCCGGCTGCGGCTGGTCGTGCTGGCGCACATGGTCTTCGGCGACGAGGCCGCCGACCTGCGCGAGCCGGAGGCGCGCGCCCTGCGGGCGGCGGCCGCCGTGGTCACCACCAGCCGGTGGTGCCGGCAGCGGCTGATCGAGCGGTACGCGCTGCCGCCCGCCCGCGTCCACGTCGCCGCGCCCGGCGTCGACCCCGCACCCGCCGCCACCGGGTCGCCGGACGGGTCGCGGCTGCTGTGCGTGGCGGCGGTCGCCCCGCACAAGGGGCACGACGTGCTCGCCGACGCGCTGGCCCGGATCGGCGACCTGCGGTGGAGCTGCACCTGCGTCGGCTCGCTGGACCGCGACCCGGGCTTCGTCGCGCGGCTGCGGGCGCACCCGGCCGCGCGCCGGATCGACTTCACGGGGCCGCGCACCGGCGCGGACCTCGACGCGGCGTACGCCGCGGCGGACCTGCTCGTGCTGCCCTCGCGCGGGGAGAGCTACGGCATGGTGGTGACCGAGGCGCTGGCCCGGGGCATCCCGGTGCTGACCGGTGCCGTGGCCGGGCTGCCCGAGGCGGTCGGCCGGGCCCCGGACGGCGACCTGCCCGGCCTGCTCGTGCCGCCCGGCGACCCGGCCGCGCTGGCCGGCGCGCTGCGGCGGTGGCTGGCCGAGCCCGCACTGCGGGACCGGTTGCGCCGTGCGGCACGGGGCAGGCGTGACACGCTCACCGGATGGGAACACACCACAGGACAGGTCGGCGAGGTCCTGGCGGCGGTGGCCGGCGCCACCGGATGACGGGCGCTCTGTGTATAAATCCACAGACACCCGGTGGCGTTGCGCCTAGGAAGGTGAAGTGCTTGGACGGGAGATCACGTTGCGCAGCGCCTTGACGGGGATCCGCGCCCGGGCGTCCGGCCCGGCGGCGCGGCGTGCCTGGGCCTGGGCGCGGCTGCTCGGCGGGCTGTCCATCCTCGCCCTGCTGGTGTGGCAGGTCGGCACCGGGCCGTTCCTCGACGGCGTACGCGGGATCGACCGCTCTGCGCTGGCGGCGGCGTTCGGCATCAGCATGCTGACCACGGTCTGCTGCGCCTGGCGGTGGAGCCTGGTCGCGGGCGTGCTCGGCGTCCGGCTGCCGCTGGGCCGGGCCGTCGCGGCGTACTACCGCGCCCAGTTCCTCAACACGACGCTGCCCGGCGGGGTCGCCGGCGACGTGCACCGGGCGGTGCGGCACGGGCTGGACATCAGCGACGTGCGCCTGGCCGTGCACGCCGTCGTCGCCGAACGATCGATCGGGCTGGCCGTGCAGGTCACCGCCACGCTGGTGCTGCTGGCGGTGTTCCCCTCGCCCGTGCGACCGTACCTGCCGCCGGTGCTCGCCGTCCTCGTCGCGCTGGCGCTCGGGGTCTGGCTGGCCACACGGGCGCTCACCCGCACCCGGCCGGCCGCCGACCCGGCCCGGCTGGGCGGTCGCCTGCGGGACAGGCTGCACGCGGCCGTCGCCGGGCTGCGGGCCGCCCCGTTCACGCGGCGCGCCTGGGCCGGCATCGTCGCCGCCTCGGCGCTCGGTGTCGTCGGGCACCTGGTGCTGTTCCTGCTCGCCGCGCGTACCGCCGGCGCGACCGCACCCCTCACCCTGCTGGTGCCGCTGACGCAGCTCGCCCTGCTGGCGATGGCGCTGCCGGTGAGCTTCGCGGGCTGGGGCCCGCGCGAGGGCGTGGCCGCGTGGGCGTTCGGCGCCGCCGGGATGACCGCGACGCAGGGCGTCACCACCGCCGTGACGTACGGGGTGCTGGTGCTGGTCGCGGCGCTGCCCGGCGCCGCCGTGCTGCTGGCCCGGACGCTGCGGCCGCGCGTCGCGCTGCGGGGTGGGGCCGATGTCTGAGCGCCCGTACGTCCTGCTCAGCTGCAGCGTCTCGCTCGACGGTTATCTCGACGGCGCGACCGACGAGCGCCTGCTGCTGTCCAACGACGCCGACTTCGACCGCGTCGACGAGGTCCGCGCCGGCTGCGACGCGATCCTGGTCGGCGCGCGCACGGTGCGCCGGGACAACCCGCGGCTGATGGTGCGCGCGCAGGCCCGCCGCGACGCGCGGGTCGCCCGGGGCCTGCCCGCCTCCCCGATGAAGGTGACCGTCACCGCCCAGGCCATGCTCGACCCGCAGGCCGCCTTCTTCACCACCGGCGACGTGGACAAGATCGTCTACTGCGCCAGCCGCCGGGTCGGCCACGCCCGGCAGCGGCTGGGCGGCGTCGCCACCGTCGTCGACGGCGGCGAGCCCGTCGACCTGCGCTGGGTCACCAAGGACCTGCACACCAGGGGCGTGAACCGGCTGATGGTGGAGGGCGGCGGCACCATCCACACCCAGTTCCTCACCGCCGACCTCGCCGACGAGCTGCACCTGGTGGTCGCCCCGTTCTTCGTCGGCGACTCGCGGGCCAGCCGCTTCGTCGGCGACGGCCAGTTCCCGTGGCACCCGGGCCGCCGGGCCGAGCTCGTCGACACGCGGCAGATCGGCGACGTCGTGCTGCTGCGCTACGCGCTGTCGCCGCGGTTCCACAGCGCCGACCGGTTCGGCGGCACCGACCAGGGAGATCGATGACGACGTTCCCACCCGCCGCGACCATCCGTACGCAGGTGAAGGTGCCGTTGCGCTTCCACGACGGCTACACCGCCACCGCCCGGGTCATCTCGTTCGGCGGGCTCGCCGACGGCCGCGAGCACCTCGCGCTCGCCCTCGGCGCGGCGGGCCGGGCGGTGCCGCTGGTGCGCCCGCACAGCGAGTGCCTGACCGGAGACGTCTTCGGCAGCCAGCGCTGCGACTGCGGGCCGCAGCTGCGGGAGGCGGTCGAGCGCATCGCCGCCGTCGGCGGCTACCTGCTCTACCTGCGGCAGGAGGGCCGCGGCATCGGCCTGTACGCCAAGCTGGAGGCGTACGCGCTGCAGGACACCGGCCTGGACACCTACGAGGCGAACGTCGCGCTCGGACACGACGCGGACGCGCGCGACTACACCGTGGCCGCGCAGATGCTCCGGGCGCTGGGCGTGGACCGGGTCGCGCTGCTCAGCAACAACCCGGACAAGGCCGAGCAGCTCACCCGCCTCGGCGTGGCAGTGGCCGAGCGCGTGCCGACGGGCGTGCACCTGTCCGCCGCGAACGCCGCCTACCTGGCCACCAAGGCCAACCGCGCCGCGCACACCCTGCGCCTCTTCCCGGCCCTCTGATGACGCAGACCGAACCGACCGCACCGACGACGCCGGCCGGACCGACGCCGGCCGAACCCGCGACGCCGACCGAGCCGGCGGTGCCGAGCGAACCGATTGCGCTGGCCGACGCCGCCGTTCCGGCCGGGCGGGTCGGCGAGGCCGGGCGGGCGCGGCGGGTGTCGGTGCGGGCGGGCACGGTGCTGGCGTTCGGGCTGGTGATAGTGCTGCTGGTGGTGCCGAACGAGCTGGGTCGGCTCAGCCCCGCGGCTTTCCTGCGTGTCCCGATCGACGGGCTGGTCGCGCTGGCGGTCGTGCTGGTGCTGCCCCCGCGAGCCAGGCGGGTCGCGGTAGTGGTGATCGGTGCGGTGCTGGGCCTGCTCGGCGTCGTGAAGGCGGTCAGCCTGGGTTTCTCCGCGGTGCTCGACCGGCCGTTCGAGCCCGCCCTCGACTGGCCGTTCCTCGTCGCGGGCGCCGACTACGTCGGCCAGTCGTACGGCGACGCTCTCATGTGGGCCGCCGTCGCGGGCGCGATCGGGCTCGCGGTCGGCGTGCTCGCCCTGGTCACGGCCGCGTTCCGGCGGGTGGCCCGGCTGGCCGTCACGCGCCGCGCCGGCGCGGCCCGCACCCTCACCGTCCTCGCCGCCGCCTGGCTCGCCCTGGCGCTGGCCGGGACGCAGCTCGTGCCCGGCGTGCCCGTCGCCGCGCACGACGCCTACGACCAGGTCGACCTGCTGGGGCGGGGCACCCGGGACGGGCAGACGTTCGCCGAGCAGCTGTCCACCGACGCCTTCCGGGGCATGCCCGCCGCCGAGGCGCTGGCCGGGCTGCGCGGCAAGGACGTGATCGTCGCGTTCGTGGAGAGCTACGGCAAGGTGGCGCTGGCCGACCCGGAGCTGTCGCCGCAGGTCGGCGCGGTGCTCGACGCCGGGTATGACCGGCTGCGGGGGGCCGGTTATGCCGCGCGCAGCGCCTGGCTCACCTCCCCGACCACCGGCGGCGGCAGCTGGCTCGCGCAGTCCACCCTGCTGTCCGGCCTGTGGGTGACCAACCAGCAGCGTTACCGCACCCTGCTGGCCAGCGACCGGCTCACCCTGCCGGGCCTGTTCGCGCAGGCGGGCTGGCGGACCGTCGCCGTCATGCCGGCCACCACCACCGCGTGGCCCGAGGGCGCCGTGTACGGGTACGACCAGGTCTACACCGCACCCGACCTCGGCTACGCCGGGCCGCGTTACAGCTTCGCCACCATGCCCGACCAGTACACGCTGCACACCTTCCAGCAGCGGGAACGGCCGCCGGGGCACCTGCCGGTGATGGCGGTGATCCCGCTGATCTCCAGCCACTCGCCGTGGGAGCCGGTGCCGCGGCTGCTCGGCTGGGACGCGGTCGGCGACGGCTCGGTGTACGCCGCCGCGTCCGGCTCCGACGACCCCGCCGAGATCGTCGAGCAGCGGGACCGCTCGCGCGTGCGGCAGGCGTACGCCAACGCGATCGCGTACTCGCTGGAGACGCTGATCTCGTACGTGCAGACCTACGGGGGCGACGATCTGGTGCTGGTCTTCCTCGGCGACCACCAGCCCTCGCCGTCGGTGACGGGCCAGCTGGCCAGCCGCGACGCGCCGGTCACGATCCTGGCCAGGGACCCGGCGATGCTGGACCGGGTCGCCGGCTGGTCCTGGCAGGACGGCCTGCGCCCCGGCTCCGACGCCCCGGTCTGGCGCATGGACGCCTTCCGCGACCGCTTCCTGACCGCCTTCGGCCCCCGCTGACCGTCCCACCCGCCCTTGATCATCGGACTTGCCTGGCACATGGGCGTATCCGCGCTCAAGATACGCCCATGTGCCAGGCAAATCGGGCGATCTTGGCGGGCGAGCCGGAGGGGTGTCGTGGAGAACTCACTCTGGGAGTCGGCGAGGTGACAGTGCGGGGCGGGCGGATCGGCTCCACTACTGACCATGCTGCGTCGCGCACTCCTCCCCCTCCTCGCCGTCGCCCTCCTCGCCGGCTGCGGTGACGACCCGAAACCGCCGTCGGCCGAGCCCAGCGCGGTGACCAGCCTCCCCGCGGAGGCGTCGCCGAGCGCCCCGCCGAGCCCGTCGGCCTCCCCCTCACCCGCGATCAACTTCACCGTGGACGGCGCGGGGCCGTACGCGGTGGGCGCGAAGCTCGCCGACCTGCAGGGCGCCGGGCTGCTCGCCGACGTGGCCACCGGCGCGGAGACCTGCCCGGCGAACACCACCGCCGCCGGCACCGGCGTGTGGCAGGACGTGCGGCTGCAGTTCCGCCCGGACGGGGCGCTGTACCTGGTGGTCAACCGGTCCAAGACGATCCCGACGCCGTCCGGGGCGTGGCTGGGCATGTCACTGGCGGCGCTCGACTCGATCTACGGCAACCTGGGGCAGGAGCTGAGCGGCGGCAAGGCGTACCTGGTCACCACGACCTCCGGCCGGGGCATCCTGTTCGACCTGGACGACAAGAAGAAGGTGATGGCGATGATCGCCGGCGACGCCGCGTACCTCAAGTCGAGCTACGAGGGCGGCACCGACTTCTGCTGAACCGCCGGCAAGCGGATGCTCTGACACCGTCGCGGGGCTCGGGGCCGCCCCGAGCCGTCGCGCCGTGCGCGTGCGATGCTTCGTTGCGTGCGGGAGCCGGACGATCGTCGGAACAGCGAGCACGGCGGCCCCGTTCGCGCGGTGTTACTGGACTTCTACGGCACGGTCGTCGCCGAGGACGACGCCATCCTCGCCGACATCTACCGGCAGGTGCTGGACCAGTGCACTGATCCTCATGAGGTGACCACTACGCAGGTGGGCTCGTATCGGTGGCGCGTGTTTCGCGAGGAGATGGCGGCCGACCGGGCGGCGTTTCGATGCCAGCGGGACATCGCCGTGTCGTCGCTGGCCCGTACGGTCCGCCGGTTCGGCTCGGCCGCCGACCCGGCGGCCTTGTGCGCGTCGCAGTTCGCGTTCTGGCGTGAGCCGGACCTGTTTCCCGACGCCCGCGCCTTCCTCGACCTGGTCGACGTGCCGGTCTGCGTGGTGTCCAACATCGACCGCGCCGATGTGCTGGCCGCGATCGCCCATCACGGGCTGCCGCTGGCGCACGTGGTCACCAGCGAGGACGTGGGCAGCTACAAGCCACACCCGGCGATGTTCCAGGCCGCGTTGGACCTGCTCGGCCTGCCCGCCGGCGCGGTGCTGCACATCGGCGACTCGCTGTCGGCCGACATCACCGGCGCTCACCATCTCGGTATTCCCAGCGTATGGGTCAACCGATCCGGCAAGCCACGGCCGGACCCGTTGCACGCGATCACCGAGGTGGACACCCTCTTCGCCGCGCTACCGCTGGTGCCGCACCGGCAATGAACGTTACCTGTGGCACATGGACTTGCCGGTGAAGGCGGGACGCCGGGACGAGCTGACAGTGCTGGGCCGTGACGCGGGCGACGGCGGCGAAGGTCCGCCAGGACCGAAGCAGAGCGGGAGCAGGCAAGACGCCTGCTCCCGCTGGATTGTGGGCGTGGCAGGGTTCGAACCTGCGACCCTCCGCTTGTAAGGCGGATGCTCTCCCACTGAGCTACACGCCCGCACGGCTGACGCCGACACGAACCGGCACATCCTACCTGACCGTCGTGCCCGCCTTCGCGGGACTTACCGCCCCCTGACCCCGCCCGGGAAGCCCGCCGACCCACCACACACCCGCCGCGTTCCGCTGGCCCTCGCCCACGACCCGCACCGACCGTCGCCCGTTTAGGCAGCGAATGCCCGACCCGGCGAGCGTTCCCAAGGAACATGATCGCCGTTTCGTGTCAGAAGGCGCGGCCTGAATGCACATTCCGACCGGAAACAGCGATCTTCGCCCGACGGCACAGCACCGCCTGAGAGCCGACCGAGCCCGGATGGAGAGCCGGGCACCCGGCGGGAGGGTTCCGTGATCGCCGGTACGGCTCAGAGCGCCGCCAGGGCCTTGCGCCAGGCGTCCTGGTCGCGCGCCTCGCCGGGCAGGTTCATCTCGGCGTAGCGCACGACGCCCTCCCGGTCGATGACGAAGGTGCCCCGGTTGGCGAAGCCGCGCTCGTCGTTGAAGACGCCGTACGCCTGGGCCACGGCCCCGTGCGGCCAGAAGTCGGCGAGCAGCGGGAACTCGTAGCCCTGCTCGGTCGCCCAGACCTTGTGCGCGTACACGGAGTCGACGCTGACCGACAGCACCTGGGTGGTGTCGTTGACGAAGTCGTTGAGGTTGTCGCGGATCGCGCACAGCTCGCCCTGGCAGGTGCCGGTGAAGGCGAGCGGGTAGAAGACCAGCAGCACGTTCTTGCCGCCCCGGAAGTCGGACAGCCGCACTTCCTGGTTGTTCTGGTCCTTGAGCAGGAAGTCGGGCGCCTGGGCGCCGGCCTCGATCGGCATGATCTGCCCTCACAATCGGTGAACGTTCACCTTCGATGATCGCAGAGCTGCCTGGCGGCCTGCCGGCTGGGGGCAGGCCGCTCGACGGTCCGCGGCGGGGCTCAGCGCTTCGCGCGGGCCGCCTTCGGTGCCACCAGCCGCGCCGCGCTCCAGTCCTTGCCGGCGCTGAGGGTGGAAGTCTGGGATAGGCCGGCGGTGGGTGCCACCTCGGCGATCTCGCTGGGCTCGACGTGCCCTGGCCGACCCGACTTCGGGGTCAGCAGCCACACCGTGCCGCTCTCGGCGAGCGGGGCGATGGCGTCGGTAAGCAGTTCGAACAGGTCACCGTCGTCCTCGCGGTACCACACCAGCACCGCGTCGACGACCTCGTCGGTGTCCTCGTCCACCAGGTCAGATCCGCATGCGTCGGCCAGGGCGTCACGAAGATCATGATCGACGTCGTCGTCGTATCCCATCTCCATGACCACCATGTCCGGCTCGATGCCGAACCGGTCCGCCAGGCTGCGTACGCCCTCGGCGGCCTGACCAGCGGTCGCGCTCACTGTCTTGTGCCTCCTCTTCGTTTTCCGGATAGCCGCCGTTCGCGGCGGGGTCACTTGCCCATTGTCGTCGGCGTCACAGCCGACTGCGGGTAGTCCACACAGTTCTAGCGCCCAGCGCAAGTGGCGGCCTCGGCGGGTCGCCAAAAACGCGGGCTCAAGCCGTCCGCACGGCCTGCTCCGGCGGCCCCGGATCGCCCCGTCGCGCCTCCTATGCCCGTCCGGGGGCCGCCGCACGCGCCGGGCGGCCCACCGTTCCGGCCGCGCCGCCGAGCGCGGGACCGATCATGCTTCGAGCAGGGCGCGGGCGGCGCGCTCGATGGCGTCCTCGCCGACCAGCACGTGGTCGGCGGCGGGGCCGAGCGGCAGGAACGTGTCGACGGCGGCGACGCGCCGGGCGAGGCCGACGTACCCGGCGTCGACCAGGGCGGCGAGCACGCCCTCGCCGACGCCGCCGGAGCGGCGGGTCTCGTCGACGACCAGCACCCGGCCGGTGGCCCCGGCCTCGCGCACGATGTCGGCCAGCGGCAGCGGGGCGAGCCAGCGCAGGTCGAGCACGCGGATGCCGTGCCCGGCCTCGGCCAGCCGGGCGGCGACGCGCAGCGACATGCGTACGCCGTTGCCGAAGGTGAGGATGGTGAGCCGGTCCCCGGCGCCGAAGCTGTGGCTGCGGGCACGGCCGACGGGCACGTGCGTGTCGGCCCACCGGTCGGGCGCGGCGTACGGGCTCAGCCAGCCGCCGTCGCCGTCTTGATGCAGGTCACGGGTGTGGTAGAGGGCGATCGGCTCCAGGTAGACGCTGACCGTGCCGTCGACCTCGGCGGCGGCGACGCAGCTGCGCAGCATGGCCGCGGCGTCGTCGGCGCGCGCGGGGACGGCGAGCACCAGCCCGGGGATGTCGCGCAGCACGGCCACCGAGTGGTCGTTGTGGAAGTGCCCGCCGAAGCCCTTCTGGTACGCCAGGCCCGCGATGCGTACCACCATCGGGTTGCGGTAGGCGCCCTGGGAGAAGAAGCGCATGCTGGCGGCCTCGCCGCGCAGCTGGTCCTCGGCGTTGTGCAGGTACGCCAGGTACTGGATCTCGGGGATGGGCAGCAGGCCGCCCAGCCCGGCGCCGAGGCCGAGCCCGAGGATCGACGTCTCGTCGAGCAGGGTGTCGAAGACCCGGGCGGGGCCGAAGCGGTCGCGCAGGCCCTTGGTGACGCCGTAGACGCCGCCCTTGCGGGCCACGTCCTCGCCGAAGACCAGCGACTGCGGGTGGCTGAGCATGAGGTCGGTGAGGGTGGCGTTGATGGACTGGGCGAGCGTCAGCGGCCCGGAGCGCTCGGGCAGCTTGCCGCCGAAGACGCGGGCGCGCTCGGCCAGCGCGGCGCCGGCGGCCCGCTCCCCCGCCCGCGCGATCACCCGCGCGACGCGCAGCGGGCGGCGCGGGGCCAGCGGGGCGACGACCTCTGCGGCGGAGGCGAGCTTCGGCTCGTCGCGTACGGCGGCCGCGGCCTGCTGCACCCGCCAGCCGATCTCGTCGTACCGGCTGAGCAGCTCCATCGGCGCGGCCATGCCCGCGTCCACGAGCAGGTGCGCGGTGCGCAGCAGCGGGTCCAGCGCGAGGTCGTGCTCGATCTCGGCGTTGGTGCGGTAGGCCAGCTCGGCGTCGGCCCCGGCGTGCCCCATCAGCCGGACGGTGCGCAGGTGCAGCACGGCGGGGCGGCGGTGGCGGCGCACCCAGGACACCGCGGAGCGGGCCACGGCGTACGTGTCGGCCAGGTCGCAGCCGTCGGCGTGGTAGTAGCGCAGGCCGGGGCGGGACTTGAGGGTGGTGCCCACCCAGCCGGCGGGCGAGCGCACGCTGATGCCCAGCCCGTTGTCCTCGCAGACGAACAGCAGCGGCAGCCGCAGCCCGGTGAAGTCGGCCCAGCCCGCGGTGTTGAACGCGGCGGCGGCGCTGGCGTGGTTGACCGAGGCGTCGCCGAACGAGCAGACCACCACGGCGTCGCGCGGCCAGGCCGGCGGCACCACGGCGGGCTGCCCGGTGTCCGCGGCGTGGCGGCCGGCCGTGACGCCCTGCCGGGAGCGTTCCACGGCGAAGGCCAGCCCGACCGCGCGCGGCAGGTGGGAGGCGATGGTGGAGGTGGTCGGGATGACGTTGAGCTCGGTGCTGCCGAAGACCTTGTGCCGCCCGCCCGCGATGGGCTCGGCGGCGCTGGCGACGATGCCGCGCAGCACGTCGCGGATCGGGTCCACCTTGCCCTCGGCGAGCTGCTGGGCGCGCGCGGCGTAGAACGCGCCGGAGCGGTAGTGCAGCAGTGCCGGGTCGGTGGGGCGCAGCGCGGCGGCGACGCCCGCGTTGCCCTCGTGCCCGGCCGAGCCGATGGTGTAGAAGCCGTCGCCCTCGGCCCGCAGCCGCCGCGCGGCCAGGTCCAGGTGGCGGCTGGTCACCTGGGCGTCGAAGAGTTCCCGTGCCTGGGCCCCGGTGAGGCCGCTGTCGGAGCGCACCGTCGCATGTGGATCGCCGCTCGGGGTGGTGCTCGCCGGCCACGCGGCCAGCGCGCTCCGGAACCGGTCGTCGAGATCATGAGAGGTGCTCACGCTGCACAGCATGCCCCGGACCGGCAAGGGGCGACCACCCGGATCGGTGATCGGACACGCCACGCGACCCCACAAGTTGGACCATTTGTCCATATTTATCAATAATCGGCGGCATGCTGAACCCGTCCCCCGGACTCAGGCGTGCCCTGCTGGCCACGGCCTCGACAGCCCTGCTCGCCCTGCTCGCCCCGCAGCCCGGCACCGCGGTGCCGCTCGCCGGCGACGCCGCGCCGAGCGCCGCCGCCGCGCGTGTCGCACCCGCGGACACCGCCGATCCGCCCGTGCTGGTCGGTGCGGGCGACATCGGCAGCTGCCAGAGCGACGGCGACGAGTACACCGCCAAGCTGCTCGACCGGATCCCGGGCACCGTGTTCACCCTCGGCGACAACGCGTACGTCGCCGGCACCGCCGAGCAGTTCCAGCGCTGCTACGAGCCGTACTGGGGCCGGCACAAGGACCGCACCCGGCCGGTCATCGGCAATCACGACATGCGCACCGACTCCGGCGGCCCCTACTACGACTACTTCGGCGAGGCCGCCGGCGAGAAGGGCAAGGGCTGGTACTCCTACCAGCTCGGCGGCTGGCAGGTGGTGGTGCTCAACTCCACCTGCGACCTGGTCGACTGCGAGGAGGACTCCGAGCAGGCCGAGTGGCTGCGCGAGGAGCTCGACGGCTCCGACGCCAAGTGCACCGTCGCGATGTGGCACCACCCGCTGTTCTCATCCGGCTGGAAGCACGACGCCGACCCGCGGGTGAAGCCGTTCTTCGAGATCCTTCACGACCACGGGGTGGAGATCGTGCTCAACGGGCACAACCACAACTACGAGCGGTTCGCCCCGCAGACCCCCGACGGCGAGCTGGACCGCGAGCGCGGCGTGCGGCAGTTCACCGTGGGCACCGGCGGCGGCGGCCTCAACGGCTTCAGCAAGGACATCGCGGCCAACTCCCGGGTCCGCAACGCCGACACCTTCGGCGTCCTCAAGCTCACCCTCCACCCGGACTTCTACGTCTGGAAGTTCGTCGGGCAGCCCGGCAGCACCTTCACCGACACCGGCGTCACGGCCTGCCACTGACGGCCGGCGGCCCCGGCAGGTCACCGACGGCCCCGCCCCCAGGATCAGGGACGGGGCCGTCGGCCGGCAGAGGTTCGACACCGAACGGGTGACACCGGGGATCGGCGGGCCGGCCTCAGTCGCGCCAGCCGTAGATCTCCACGCCCTTGGCGGCCTCGACCCGCAGCGCGAACTGGATCTCCTGGGCGGTGTTCGGGGCGAGCACCAGCTTCCAGGTGTAGACGCCCAGCTCGTCGCGCTCGGCGGGGTCGGGCTTGACCGCGAGCTCCTTGACCGTGATCTGCGCGTCGCGCGACACCGGGAGCTGGTCGAGCACGGTCACGGAGATCTGGCGCGGGGTGTGGTTGGCGATCGTGATCTTGTATTCGGCGTCGGTGCGGCGGGTCGAACCCAGCGCGGCCTTGCTCGCCGAGCGGCGCACCAGCTCGCGCTCCACCCGGACCCGGTCGTCCACGCCCAGTGCCAGCTCCCGCTCCTCCTGCGGGGCCCACGGCTCCAGCCGGGTCGAGCCCACGAAGTCGCCCTCGTGGAACAGCGCCGCCGCGCCGCCCGGCAGGGTGTGCTGCGAGGTGTTCAGCACGGTGGCCCGCAGCGTCGCCTCCTCGGCGCGCACCGGCGCGGTGATGTGGTCCAGCCGGGCGGCCAGGTCGAACCGCGCGATCAGGGTGCGGTGCGCGGTCCCGTCGGCGGGCACCGCCACCGGCTTGAGCGGGGTGTACGTGGCCGCGACCGGCCCCTCCTCCACCGCCGCCGCGGTCTCCCGCACCGCCGCGCGCGCCTTGGGCATCATCGTCGGCGCACCGCCGGGTGCGGGCGGCGGCGGCCCGGCCATCGCCGCCATCGGCGCGGCGGCGTACGCGACCGGCATCGGCCGCGCGACGTCGACGAACCACGGGTCCAGCTCGGGCACCTCCAGCGCGCCGGCCGGGCGGGCCGTGGACAGCTTCAGCGCGCACTCGGGCCAGTCCTCGCCGGTCCGCTGGCTGATCATGCCGTGCCAGGTGAGGGAGAGCGCGTCCCCCGCCAGGCGCAGGTCGTACCCGCTGTGCCAGCTCGCGCCGGGCACCACGTAGGACAGCTCCAGCTCGACCTCGCCGTCCTCGTCGGCCTCCAGCAGCACCTCGGCGACCAGCCGGTCCGGCCGGGCCTTGCCGCGCAGGTCCATCAACCGGCGCTCGGCGGCCTCGCGGCGGCGGTGCAGGTCCAGCCGCTCCCGCTCGCGCTCGCGGCGGCCCTCGTGCAGCGCGGTGAGCTGCTCGTCGAGTCCGTCGGCGAAGCGGACGGCGGCAGTGGGCTCGCCGGTGGCCAGCGCACCGGCCCCGCGCATCGCCAGCCTGCCCAGGAAGCGCTCGCGCGCCGCGGCGACCTTGTCGGCGTCGTCCAGGGCGGAGACCGCGGCCTCGATCTCGCGCAGCTCCACCTCCAGCCGGGTGACGTCGGCGTCGGAGGTCACCGGCTCGCGCCGGGTCACCACGTTCACCCCGGCGACGGCGGCCGGGCCGTGGCCGGACACGCGCACGGAGTCGCGCAGCAGGCCCAGCGGCAGCGGTCCACAGGGGACACGGTGCTCGCCGGCGGTCAGGCTGACCGTGCCGCGCCGGGTCACCCGGGCCCGGTCCGGGAACACCGTGACGGCGATGATCGGGGCGTCGAGGAACTCGAGCGTCATGACTGCTCCCCGCTTCGCTCGCCGCGGGCAGGACCGGATCCATGTCTCATGATTCGCTCGCTCATGAGCCGAGGCTAACCGAAGCATGCGCGCGGAGCGCCCCATTGGAACCGCACGGAGCGGCCCCATGGGAGACCGCGCAGAGCGCCCCTGGGGAACCGGCGGAGCGCCCCCGGCAAACCGTGGGAGCGCCCCGCGGGAACGGGGCGGCCCCGGGGTGCCTGTGGGCACCGGGACCGCCCCGTCCTTCTTCAGGGAGGAGGTGAGGTCAGGAGCAGGCCCGCCCGTTCAGGGTGAACAGGGCCGGGTTGGGGTTGGGGCCGGTCGCGACGTCGCCGTTGAACCCGAAGGTCACCGACGCGCCGGGCGCGATGACCTTGTTCCAGGCCAGGTTGGTCGCGCTCACCGTCGCGCCGGACTGGGCCGCCGCGACGCTCCAGGCGTCGGTGACCGACTGCCCGCCGAGGAACGACCAGCGCAGCGTCCACCCGTTGATCGCGGTGGTGCCGGTGTTCTTGACGGTGACCTGCGTGGTGAAACCGCTCGGCCACTGGGCGTGCTTGGTGTAGGTCACCTTGCAGTTCGGCGCGGGCGCGGCGGTGCCGTCGCCCTGGCCGGCCAGGAAGGCGGCGACCCACGCCAGCGGCGCGTTCCAGTTGATGGTCAGCTCGTTGGTGGACCACGACTCGATGTGGTCGATGTAGCAGAACTGCCCGGTGCAGCCGGTCAGCTTCTGCTGCGCGATCGGGTCCTGGATGGACGAGTTCGGGCCGCCGGCCAGGGTGCCCCGCGGCGGGTTCGGCAGGTCCGGGTTGAGCTGGTGGGCGTACCACCGGCTGTGCTGGTTGTGCGCGTTGACCTCGCCGTATCCGGTCACGTACGAGATGTTGAGCGCGTTGCGGCCGAGCAGGTAGTCCATGCCCTGCGCCACCGCGTCGGCGAACCGGTCCTCGCCCGTGATGTCGTACGCCGCGGCCAGCACCACCAGGTTGTTGGCGACCTGGCTGCTGGAGCCCCAGTCGTAGGAGTTGTTCGCCGGTTGGTACGGCACGCCGTACGGGTGCGCCGAGATCGCGTCGAGGTACTCCTGCGCGCCGGTCACGACCGAGGCGCGCACGGCGGCCCGGCCCGGCAGGGCGCTGGGCACCGTGGCCAGGTCCAGGCGGCCCAGCGCGGCCAGGCTCTGCCAGCCGAAGCCGTTGCTGCTCCACACGTCGGCGGTGTGCAGCGGCGAGGAGGTCACCGCGTCGCGGTAGGCGGTCTCGCCGGTGGTCAGGTAGAGCTCGGCCGCCGCCCAGTAGAACTCGTCGGTCACGTTGACGTCGTCGTACGTGCCGCCGCCGGTGCCGTCGGACGGGCTGGCGTAGATCGCCGGGTGCGCCAGCGCCGCCGCGTAGGCCGTCTTCGCCGCGGCCAGGTTGCGGGCCGCGAACGCCGCGTCGTACGGCGCGTACACCCGGGCCGCCTGCGCCGCCGCGGCGGCCAGGTTCAGCGTCGCCGCGGTCGACGGCGGGTGCAGCTCGCGCAGCTTGTCGTCGCTGTGCGGCAGCAGCGGCAGGCCGGTCCACTCGTTGTCGTGGATCTTGTGGTGGGCCATGCCGGCCAGCGGCTGACCCGCCGGGACCTGCATCTTCAGCAGGAACTCCAGCTGCCAGCGGGCCTCGTCGAGGATGTCCGGCACGCCGTTGCCGCTCTCCGGCAGGTTCAGCTGGCCGTCCGGGAACGGCTGCGCGGTCGCCGCCCACTTGCCCCGCTCGAACTCGTTGACCAGCTGGAACACCGAGATGCCGCCGTTGACGACGTACTTGCCGTGGTCGCCCGCGTCGTACCAGCCGCCGGAGACGTCCAGCGAGTACTCGCAGACGCCGGGCTGGCACGGCACCGAGGTGTCGCCCTTGTTCGGCGCGACGCCGACGTGGCCCGCCGGGCGGCCGTAGCCGGGGCGCAGGCTGTCCAGGATCTCGATGCCGCTGCGCTGGGTGTAGAACATCTTCAGCGCGTCGTCGCGCAGCCCGGCGTAGAGGTCGCCGGCCAGGTCGAACGGGCGGCTGGTCTGGCCGTCGGCGACCAGCGTGTAGCCGGTGCCCGCGGTGGCGTACGAGCTGAAGTCGATCGAGTGGACGTTCTGCCCGGAGCTGGCGTCCACGCCGCGCGGGGTGGTGTCACCGCTGGCCACGGTGTCGCCGCCGGCGTTCTTGAGCTGCCAGGGCAGCGCCTCGGTCGCCTCGGTGACGACGGTGGCGTTCTTCGGCCCCTTGGTCAGGTAGCCGACCTGGTTGACGCGCACGCGCGGGCCGGTGTCGGGCTCGTAGACCTCCGGCTCGGCACCGCCCTTGAGGGAGATGTCGTCAAGGCAGAGCCGCCAGGGGGAGGCACTGCCACCGATCTGAAACGCCACCTGCGCGTTCGGTAGGGAGACGGGCGCGGTGAAGGTGTACGAGAAACCGGTGGCAGTGCCCGTCATCAGCGGATTCGCGGCCAGGTACTGCGTCCACGGATCCACCGGGAGCTGGATCAGCGCCTTGCCGACGCGGTCCGGCGTGGCGGAGGCCTTGAAGCTGTACGCGTACGTCTCGCCGGCGACCAGCGGGATGTTGTCCTGGCCGATGATGACGTCCCACGGGTTGACGGTCCCGCCCGGGATGTCGGCGCACAGCTCGCCGCTGCTGGAGTCGAGCGTGATGTTGCCGGTCCCCCACCAGGGGGCGTGACCGGAGGTGAAGGTGCCGTTGACGATCTGCTCGGGTGGGTCGGCCGAGGCGGCGCCAGCGGTGAGGCTCGTCGACACGAGCCCCGCCACGGCGGCCAGCGCGATCAGAACGGGTCTACGCACAGCGGATCCTTTCCAGGACGCGATCGGGGTTGGTGCATAGAGACACAGCCGCAAGCTGGGAAAAGTCTGGGAGCGCTCCCATCTGCGCTGATGAATTATTGCGGCCCGGTTTCGGGAGTGTCAATCACCCACCCTGAAACTTTCCCCCGCCGCCACCCCGCCCCAAGATCGCGACGATCTTGCGCGAACTGTTGCCCTTACGGGCGATATGCGCGTGTCATACCCACAGCTCACGCAAGATCGACGCCCCGCGGCGGTCAGCCGGGGAGGAAGGAGAGGCGGATCTGGCGGATGGGGTTGTCGGCGTTGGTGTCGACGAGGCAGATGGACTGCCAGGTGCCGAGGGCGATGCGGCCGGCCAGGACGGGGAGGGTGGCGTAGGGGGCGATGAAGGCGGGCAGGACGTGGTCGCGGCCGTGGCCGTGGCTGCCGTGGCGGTGGCGCCAGCCGGTGTCGGCGGGGAGCACGTGTTCGAGGGCGGTGAGCAGGTCGTCGTCGCTGCCGGCGCCGGTCTCGATCAGGGCGATGCCGGCCGTCGCGTGGGGGACGAAGACGTGCAGCAGGCCGTCCCCCTTGTCCGCGACGAAGCGCGCCGCCTGGTCGGTCAGATCCACCACGGTGGCCTGCGAGCCGGTGCGTACGGTGAGCACGGTGCTGTCCATGGGGACACCGTAGGACAGCACCGTGGCGGAACGGGTCAGTCCCCGCCGCCGCCTCCGTCGCCGCCGCCGCTGTCGCCGCCGGAGTCGGAGTCGCCCCAGCCGCCGTCGTTGTCGTCATCGTCGTGGTCGTGGTCGCCGTGGTGGCCGTGCGAGCCGCGGCGGCGGCGCTTGCGCGGGGCGAGCAGCAGCACCAGGCCGAAGATCACCACCAGCGGGGCGGCGAAGCCGGCGATGCGCTCCAGCCCGGCCGGGGGCAGGAAGGCGTAGCCGTCCATGCCCTCGATGACCGCGGCGTCGACGGTGGCGGAGGGCTTCATGAGGTCGGCCACGCCGGCGCCGACCAGGCGGCCGTCGGCGCGCTGGGCGCCCTCCAGCCAGGTGACCTCGCAGTTGCCGTGGATGCCGGCGTACGGCGCGGCCAGCAGGGGTGCGCTGCAGCTCCAGCTGTCACCGGACGGCCCCGCGGCCACCCGCTCCCCGCTCAGGTCGGCGACCAGGGGGAACGTCGTATTGACAGCGAGCAGGAACCCGTATGCGATGAGAAGGAGACCGAGGAGTCGACGCATGGCGGCAATCTAATCGGCACCCGCCACTGCGTTCCCGTCATGGTCGGCAAGCCGACCCAAAAGTTACTGGTCAGTATGCGTGTCGCGTGTCGCATCGGATGGCCGTACGCGTGACGAATACCCCACCGGAGGGGCAGGATGGGGCGAACAGACAAACTCTGTTCGTCTAGACCGATCATCACTACAACTACGAGGGAACGCCTGTGGCCACCGAACGCAAGCGCCCGGTGATCAGCGACGGCCTGCCGAGCCAGCTCCCGGACATCGATCCCGAGGAGACGGCCGAGTGGGTGGAGTCGCTCGACGGAGTTATCGACGAGCGAGGGGCGAAGCGCGCCCGCTACGTGATGTTGCGCCTGCTGGAGCGGGCCCGCGAGCGCCAGGTCGGCGTGCCCCCGCTGACCACCACGGACTACATCAACACCATCCCGAGCGAGCGCGAGCCGTGGTTCCCCGGTGACGAGCACATCGAGCGCCGGCTGCGTGCCTACATCCGGTGGAACGCCGCGATGACGGTGCACCGGGCGCAGCGCCCGGGCGTCGGCGTGGGCGGCCACATCTCGACCTACGCGTCGTCGGCGTCGCTCTACGAGGTCGGCTTCAACCACTTCTTCCGGGGCAAGAACCACCCCGGTGGCGGCGACCACATCTTCTACCAGGGCCACGCGTCGCCCGGTATGTACGCGCGCGCGTACCTCGAGGGCCGGCTGACCGAGCACCAGCTCGACGGGTTCCGCCAGGAGCTGACGCACCCGGGCGGCGGCCTGCCGTCGTACCCGCACCCGCGCCTGATGCCGGACTTCTGGGAGTTCCCGACGGTGTCCATGGGCCTGGGCGGCCTCAACGCGATCTACCAGGCGCGGTTCAACCGCTACCTGCACCACCGCGGCATCAAGGACACCTCGCAGCAGCACGTGTGGTCGTTCCTCGGCGACGGCGAGATGGACGAGCCGGAGACCCTCGGCGCGATCGGCCTGGCCGCGCGCGAGGAGCTGGACAACCTCACCTTCGTGATCAACTGCAACCTGCAGCGCCTCGACGGCCCGGTCCGCGGCAACGGCAAGGTCATCCAGGAGCTGGAGGCCTTCTTCCGCGGCGCCGGCTGGAACGTCATCAAGGTCGTCTGGGGTCGCGAGTGGGACCCGCTGCTGGCCGGGGACACCGACGGCGCGCTGGTCAACCTGATGAACACCACGCCCGACGGTGACTACCAGACCTACAAGGCGGAGTCCGGCGCGTACGTGCGCGAGCACTTCTTCGGCCGCGACGCGCGCACCCGCAAGATGGTCGAGCACATGTCCGACGACGAGATCTGGGGTCTCAAGCGCGGCGGCCACGACTACCGCAAGCTCTACGCGGCGTACAAGGCGGCGACCGAGCACACCGGCCAGCCGACGGTGATCCTCGCCAAGACCATCAAGGGCTGGACGCTGGGCTCGCACTTCGAGGGCCGCAACGCCACGCACCAGATGAAGAAGCTGACGCTGGACGACCTCAAGGGCTTCCGCGACCGCCTCTTCCTGGACATCCCGGACTCGGCCCTGGAGGCCAACCCGTACGAGCCGCCGTACTTCCACCCGGGTGCCAAGAGCGACGAGATCGCGTACCTGATGGAGCGGCGCACGGCGCTGGGCGGCTCGCTGCCGCAGCGCAACACCAAGAAGATCCCGCTGCAGCTGCCCGAGACCAAGGTCTACGCGGACCTGAAGAAGGGCTCCGGCAAGCAGAAGATCGCCACCACGATGGCCTTCGTCCGGCTCTTCAAGGACCTGATGAAGGACAAGGGCATCGGCCACCGCTGGGTGCCGATCATCCCGGACGAGGCGCGCACCTTCGGCATGGACTCGCTGTTCCCGACGGCGAAGATCTACTCACCGCACGGCCAGCAGTACACCTCGGTGGACCGGGAGCTGTTCCTGTCCTACAAGGAGTCCACCGCCGGGCAGATCCTGCACGAGGGCATCAACGAGGCCGGCTCGATCGCCTCGTTCACCGCGGTGGGCAGCGCGTACGCCACCCACGGCGAGCCGATGATCCCGGTGTACATCTTCTACTCGATGTTCGGGTGGCAGCGCACGGCCGACGGCCTGTGGGCGGCGGCGGACCAGATGACGCGTGGCTTCCTGCTGGGCGCCACCGCGGGCCGCACCACGCTCAACGGCGAGGGCCTGCAGCACGAGGACGGTCACTCGCTGCTCATCGCGGCGACGAACCCGGCCGCGGTCAGCTACGACCCCGCGTTCGGCTTCGAGATCTCCTACATCATGGAGGACGGCCTGCGCCGCATGTACGGCGAGTCGCCGGAGGACGTCTTCTACTACCTGACGGTCTACAACGAGCCGTACGTACACCCGGCCGAGCCCGCGAACCTGGACGTGGCGGGCCTGCTCAAGGGCCTGTACCGCTACTCCGAGTCGACCGTGGAGGGCCCGAAGGCGCAGATCATGGCCTCCGGCGTCGGCATGCAGTGGGCGCTGCGCGCCCAGCAGCTGCTGGCCGAGGACTGGGGCGTGTCGGCCGACGTCTGGTCGGCGACCAGCTGGGGCGAGCTGCGCCGCGACGCGGTGGACACCGAGCGGCACAACCTGCTGCACCCGGACCAGCCCGCCAAGGTGCCGTACGTGACCCGTGCCCTGGAGAACGCGGCCGGCCCGAAGGTCGCCGTGTCCGACTGGATGCGGGCCGTGCCGGACCTGATCTCCCGCTGGGTGCCGGGCAGCTACACCTCGCTGGGCACCGACGGCTTCGGCATGTCGGACACCCGCTCGGCCCTGCGCCGCCACTTCAACGTGGACGCGGAGTCGATCGTGGTGGCCGTCCTGTCGCAGCTCGCCCGCGACGGTGAGGTCCCGGCCACGGCCCCGGCCGAGGCCGCCCGCAAGTACGCCATCGAGGACGTCATGGCCGCCCCCGCCGGCGAGACCGGCGGCGAGTCCTGACGAAAGGAAGGGCACCTTCTTATCGGTATATGTAAAGGAAGGGCACCTTCTTAACGCGTAAGGCCCCGTGACCTGGTAGGTCGCGGGGCCTTCGCGCGGGGGGCACCGGCGGCCACCCCGGCCCGCTCCGGCCGAACAGCCCGTTGACGGCACCGGCACGGGCTGCGACGATCCCGCGGTGTCGATCACGCAGACGCCCGTGCCGGCCCTGTGCCCGCAGTGCCACAGCAGGCTGGCCGACGAGGGTGGCGAGCTGCCGTGGTGCGAGCGGTGCGAGTGGAATCTCGCCTTCCGCGCCCCGGACCCCGCGCTGGGGCGGTTCACCGACCGGCAGGAACGGTGGGCGCACCGGATCGGCTACCGACTCGACGCCGACCTTTTCACGAAGCTGTCCGGCCATCCGCTGACCCGGCCGGGGACCACCGCCGTCTCGGCGGCGCTGACAGCGGTCTCCGTACTGGTCATCGGCATCCTGCTCGGCCTGGCGGTGGGCGGCCTGTGGCTCGTCGTCGCCGGACCGTTCCTGCTCAAGCTCATCGGCGTGATCATGATCGGCTGCGCCCTGCTGTGCCGCCCCCGGCTGGGCCGGGTGGCCCCGCTGCGCGAGAAGTACGACGAGCTGTCGCGCACCGGCCAGCCCGAGCTGTTCGCCCTGATCGACCGGGTCGCAGCGGCGGCCGGCGCGCCGGTGCCCGACCTGGTGCTGCTCAGCCCCGAGTGGGGTGCCTCCGCAGCCGTGCTGGGGCTGCGGCGCCGCCGGGTGCTGACGCTGGGCCTGCCGCTGTGGAGCTCGCTGCGTCCGCAGGAGCGGGTCGTGCTGCTCGCCCACGAGCTGGGCCACTTCGTCAACAACGACAACCGGCGCTCGCTGCGTACCCAGCCGGCGCTGGCCTTCTTCGGCGACGTCGCCGAGCTGCTGTCGCCCTTGCGGCGGCTCGTCGAGGAGGACGACGAGGAACCCGTCGCCGCGTTCGCCCGGCTGGGCCAGTCCGCGCTCGGCCAGCTGCTGTGGCCGGCGGCGCGCGCGGCGTGGCTGGTGCATGTGCTCCTGCACGTGCTCGGGGCACGCGACGCGCAGCGCGCCGAGTACCACGCCGACGACACGGCGGCCCGGATCGGCGGCACCACCGCCACGGGTTCGCTGATGGACGTGGTGGCATGCGGGCACCTGCACCGCACCGTGGTCGGCAGCCGGGCCCGCGGTGGCGCGCGGGCGGCGGGCTGGCGGGAGGCGGTCGAGCAGACCAGGGCGGCGCTCGAACCCCGGCTGGGGCGGCTGCGCCAGCTCACCAGGCGCCGCGACGCCTCGCCCTTCAGCTCCCATCCGCCGGCCGGGCTGCGGCACCGGATGGCGGTCACGCAGCCTTATCGCAGCGCGCAGGTCGTGCTCACCGAGGCCGCGGCCGAGCGGCTGGACGCGGAGCTGGCAGGTTTCGAGGAAGGCTACCGCCGGGTCATCGCCGCGAGCTGGTGAGCCGTGGCGGCCACAGCCGCGCGGCGGTCCGGCCCGGGCGTGCCCGGGTCAGCGCGCGGCCCAGGTCAGGCCGCGCTCGGTGAGCCGGCGGATCTCGACTACGTCCAGGTCGGGCAGGTGGTGGCCGACGGTGGACACGAAGATCCGGCCCGCGCCCCACTGCCGGGTCCACACCGCGGGGTGGGTGACGGGCTCGTGCCAGGGCTCGCCGTCCTCGACCGGGAAGGTGATCGTCGCCAGTACGTCGTTGAGCGGGTCGGCGAGCAGCCAGTACCGTTCGGTGTCCAGTTCCACGGTGCCGATCCCGGCCACGATCGGATGGTCAACCCGCTCCGGCAGCACGGTCAGCGTGTGCGGGACGAAGTCGCCCGGGTGGCAGACGAACCAGCCGCCGGTGAGCCACTGGTAGCGGCGGTCGGTGAAGGCGGCGACGATGCCGCCGTGCCAGCCGGCCAGGCCGGTGCCGGCGCGCACCGCGGCGTCGAGGTTCTCCGCGCGTGACGGCGTGAGCGCGTCGCCGCCCGCCGTCCAGCAGTTGACCACGAGGTCGGTCCGGGCGAGCAGCGCCGCGTCGTCGTACACGGCCAGGTCCTCGGCGATCTCGACGGAGAAGCCCTGGTCCTTCAGGTACGGCAGGAAGCTGTCGGTGGTGCCGACCGGGTCGTGGAAGTCGGCCCCGCCCCGGACGATCAACGCGGTACGCATGGGCGAAAGGGTAAACGGTTTCTCCGCGGCCCGCGACGGCAGATCGCCATCCCCGGCTGGTCCACCTCGGTCGGCCCTGGGGAAGATCACTGTTTCTGGTCAAAACCCTGGGTGACACCGCACTTCCTGACCGGAACCAGCGATCTTCCCTGGCCAGGCGTTAAGAAGGTGCCCTTCCTTTCCTCGCGGCGGGTGGGGCGGTGCGGGGCGGTTAGTGTCGGGGGATGCCCCCGGAAGACCCCTCCGCCGCGCTGCCCCAGGTCGGGCTGCGCACGCTCTGGCCGTACCTGCGCGCCCACCGCGCCTCCCTGCTCGTGGTCGCGGCGCTGTCGCTGGTGACCACGGCCGGCACGCTGCTGCAGCCGGTGCTCACCCGCGACGTGCTCGACGGGCTCGGCGCGCAGGCCCCGGTCGGCGGCAGCGTCGCCCTGCTGGTGGTGACGCTGGTCGCCGTCGCGGCGCTGGACGGGTTCCGGCACTTCCTGCTGCAGCGCACCGCCGAGGGCCTGGTGCTCACCGCGCGGCGGCGGCTGGCCGGGCACCTGCTGCGCCTGCCCGTCGTCGAGTACGACCTGCGCCGCACCGGTGACCTGCTGTCGCGGGTCGGCGCGGACACCACGCTGCTACGGGCGGTGGTCACCTCGGGCCTGTTCGACACCGTCTCCGGCGCGATCATGGTGGTCGGCGCGGCGACGGCGATGGTGCTGCTCGACCCGGTGCTGTTCGGGGTGACGCTGGTCGGCCTGGTGGTCGGCCTGTCCGGCGGCATCTTCTTCGCCCGCAAGGTGCGCGGCATGTCGCGCGAGGCGCAGGCCCGCATCGGCGAGATGACCGCGGCGGTCGAGCGGTCGATCAGCGCCGCGCGCACCATCCGGGCCAGCCGCGCCGAGGCGCGCGAGACCGCGACGGTGTCGGACAGCGCCGAGCAGGCGTACCGGGCGGGCGTGCGCATCGCGCGGTTGCAGGCGATCGTGCAGCCCGCGATGGTGACCACGATCCAGGGCTCGTTCCTGCTGGTGCTGGGGGTGGGCGGGGCGCGGGTCGCGTCCGGCGTGATCACCGTGGGCGACCTGGTGGCGTTCGTGCTGTTCGTGTTCTTCCTGGTGATGCCGCTCGGGCAGGCGCTCAACGCGTACACCCAGCTGCAGGCGGGGCTCGGCGCGTTGCAGCGGATGGAGGAGGTGCTGGTCATCCCGCTGGAGGGGGCCGGCGAGCAGCCGGCCGGGGCGGACCGGCGCGACGGCGTGCCCGTGCAGCCGCTGCCGGGCAGCCGTGACGGCGCCTCCGAGCAGGGCTCGGCCGACGGCTCGGCGTCGGCGGTGGCGCCCGCGATCGAGTTCGACCAGGTGAGCTTCGCGTACACCGGCGCCGAGGGGGTGTCCGGGGCGCCGGTGTTGCACGAGGTGAGCTTCCAGGCGCCGGTGGGGACGCGTACCGCACTGGTCGGGCCGTCCGGGGCGGGCAAGTCGACGCTGCTGTCGCTGGTCGAGCGGTTCTACGAGGTCAGCTCGGGCAGCCTGCGGGTGGACGGGGTGGACGTGCGGGAGCTGACCCACGACGCGCTGCGCGCCAGGCTGGGGTACGTCGAGCAGGAGTCGCCGGTGCTGGCCGGCACGCTGCGGGACAACCTGCGGCTGGCCACGCCGGACGCGACCGACGAGCAGATGCGGGCGGTGCTGGCCGCGGTGAACCTGGAGGAGCTGGTCGACCGCACCCCGCTGGGGCTTTCCGCGCAGGTCGGCGAGGGCGGCGTGCTGCTGTCCGGCGGCGAGCGGCAGCGGCTGGCGATCGCGCGTACGCTGCTGGCCGCGCCGCCGATCCTGCTGCTGGACGAGCCGACGAGCAACCTCGACGCGCGCAACGAGGCCGCGCTGCGCGCGGCCATCGACACCGTCGCCCGGGGCCGCACCCTGCTGATCGTGGCGCACCGGCTGTCCACGGTGGTCGACGCGGACCAGATCGTGGTGCTGGACGGCGGCCGGGTGGTCGCCACCGGCCGCCACGAGGAGCTGCTGGAGACCAGCCCGCTCTACCGCGAGCTCGCGGCCCACCAGTTCCTGGTGGAACCCGCCTCTTGAGGTGGTCGGGTCTGCGGGCGGGGCTTGATCACGAGTTCGTGCCATGATCCGCAGTCCGGCTGCGGATCATGGCACGAATCAGCGATCAACGCGGTCCGGCAAGCCCACCACCGGCAAGCCGCGCCCGCCGGACGAGCTGCCCGGAGGTGACGGAGCAGCCCGCGACCGCGGGACGAGCCGCGCGGGTCAGCGGGCGGCCGGGGCGCCGGCGGGTTCGGGTTCGCGGGTGCGCTGGGTGAGGTCCATCCGGCCGGACAGCTCCCAGGGGGCGTTGAACGGGAAGTACGCCTCCATGAAGTCGCGCACCATCGCGGCCTGCTCGGCCAGGTCGCCGTCGTCGGAGTTGGTGTCGTTGAGGCAGAACACGTCGACGTTGCGCTGCCGGACCAGCCGGGCCAGCATCACCGGCGCGATGAGGCGGCCCAGGTCGATGTAGGTGTGGCTGATCGAGCCGGGCACCGAGCGCCCGGTGCTGTGCGCCCAGTAGTGCGCCAGCGACGACGGGATGGACAGGTCGCCGCGGTCGCGGAACTGGTGCGAGGCGGTCGCGTGCGACTCCTCGCGCAGCTCGGTCTCGATCTCCTCCAGCACGCTGCGCAGCAGCGGGTACGGCACGTGCCGCATCTTCTGGTAGAGCTGCGTGCCGAAGCGCGACTGCAGCAGCCGCCGGTTGTTCTTCGCCGCGACGTCCACCGGGGCGTCGGCTGGCGCGGGCGGGTTGACGTCGACCAGCGAGCTGGACGGGAAGAACTTGGCCACGCCGTTGGCGAAGAAGAACTGGGTGGGCAGCACCGGCCGGCCCAGGATCATGTCGTCGTTGAAGTACAGGAAGTGCTCGGCCAGGCCGTGCACCTTGTGCAGCCGCGACTCGATGGCGTGCGAGTTGAAGGTGGGCAGCCGGCCCACGTCGCCGAAGATCTCCTTGTGCGAGACCAGGGTGACGTACGGCGAGGTCGGGTCCAGCCAGGACGGCGTCTGGTCGTCGGTCACCAGGTAGATGTGGTTGACCCACGGCGCGAAGGCGTGCAGCGAGCGCAGCGAGTAGAGCAGCTCGTCGCGTGAGGTGAAGCGGGACGCGTTGGTGGCCAGCCCGGCGAACGAGTCGTCTTCGTCCTCGCCCAGCGCCTGGGCCTTGCGCAGCCGCCAGGCCGGGTCGTCGCCGTCGACCCAGGTGTAGACGACGTCGATGGGGAACTGCACGTCGGTGGGGCCGGGCTCGGCGTACACGGCGCGGCTGCGGTAGCGCGGCTCGGCGTCGCGCGGCATGAACGCCGACAGGCGCTCGGCGGCGACGTACTGCACGGGGTTGTCCACCCCGAGCACGGTGCCGACCTTGTGCGCGCGCGGGCCGACCTGGCGGGGCGCGTGCCAGCCCTTGTCCTTCACGGTCGACCAGAACTCGATCTCGCAGGCGTACGCGTCGGCGAGCAGCGGCGTGCCCGCGGCGGCGGTGCCGGCCCGGTAGACCTGCACCACCGCGCAGCGCTGCGGGCTGACCCGGCGACCGACCGTGTCGAGGGTGCGGGCGACCATTCCCGACCCGGCGAGGCGGCCGCGCAGCAGGCGCAGCACCTGGGCGCGGTGCTCGGCCGCGACGGCGACCGCGCTGCGCTTGGGGTCGGTGTGCGGCAGGCAGAAGTAGTCGACGCCGTCGGCCTCCAGCAGCCCGGTGACGGCCTGCAGGTTGTCGTGCCAGGCGCGGGCCGGTGAGGAGGCGGCAGGCGCCGCCGGGCCGCGGCTGCGGGCGGGCCCGCCCACGAGCAGTTTGGCGATGCGGACGCGCTGGCGGAGCGGGAGGCGGAAGGCGGCGGCGCGCAGTGCGGGCCTCGGGAGGAGGCGTTTGACAATCTGCTTCACAGCATCCCAACATAGGTGATAAGCCGCATAGGTCTGCGTATTTGGTCAATAAGGATATTCATGTTGACTGCCGTTTTCAGCCGTCAGGGGGTCAACGCTTGACCCGCCCACAACCGCACGCGACCGGCGCCGCCGATTCCGGCTCCCGGCTCGCCCGCAGCCTGCCCGTCGCACTTCCCGCACTGGTCACCCTGGTCACCGTCCTGGTCGGCCACGAGCGCCGCGCGCTCTGGCGGGACGAGTACGCCACCTGGTGGGCCACCTCGCTCGACAACCACCAGCTCCAGCTGCTGTTGTCCAAGGTAGACGCGGTCTTCGCGCCGTTCTACGTGTTCACCCGGGCGTGGGTCGCCCTCTTCGGGGACAGCCTCACCAGCCTGCGGCTGCCCTCGGCGCTGGCGATGGCCGCCGCGGCGGGCCTCGTCGGCGCGCTCGGGCGGCGGATGTTCTCCCCCGGCACCGGTCTGGTCGCCGGGCTGCTGTTCGCACTGCTGCCGTCGGTCTCGCGGTACGGCGAGGAGGCGCGGCCGTACGCGTTCGCGCTGGCGTTCACCGTCGCGGGCGCGCTGGCGCTGCTGCGCGCGCTGGAGCAGCCGTCGTCGTGGCGGCGCTGGGTGCCCTACGCCCTGGCCGTCACGGCGATCGGCTGGTCGCACCTGGTCGCGCTGACGATGCTGGCGGCGTACGCGGTCGCCGTGGTGAGCAGCGCCGGCCTGCGTTCGGTCGCGCTGCGCCACTGGCTGCTGGCGAGCGCGGCCGGCGGCCTGCCGGTGGTGCCGCTGCTGTGGCTCGGCAAGCGCCAGACGGGCCAGATCGGCTGGATCGGCGACCGCGGCGAGGAGTCCATCCGCGAGTTCCTCACCAGCATCTTCGGCTCGCTCTGGGTCGGCCTGGCGGTCGTCGCGCTGGCGGTGCTCTCGGTGCGCCTGGCCGAGCCGCGCCGCCGCTTCCTGCTGGCCTGGGCACTGCTGCCGCCCGCCGCCGTGCTGGCGATCACCCCGGTGATCAACATGATGCTGTCCCGGTACCTGCTGTTCACGCTGCCCGCCTGGGTGCTGCTGGCCGCCTGCACGCTGCGGCAGCTGTCG
>NZ_JBFAOU010000026.1:0-67582 GCF_040675365.1 Catellatospora sp. NPDC049609
GGCGCGGAACAGCTCGACGTGCACCTTGCCGGCCGCGCCGACCGCGGCCAGCGCGTCGCGGGCCGACCGGACCACGCCCAGCGGCCCGCACAGGAACCACTCCTGCACCTCGGCCAGGTCGAACTCCTGGAGCAGCGCGGTCACCCGCTCGCCGTCCAGCCGGCCGGAGAGCAGGTCGCCGGGCTGCATCTCGCGGGACAGCACGTGTACGAGCTGGAGCCGGCTGCCGTGCCGGTCCTTCAGGTCGGCCAGCGCGTCGGCGAACATCACCTCGGCGGCGCTGCGGTTGCCGCAGATCACCGTGAACGTGCTAGCCGGCTCGACGGCCAGCGCCGTGGCGACCAGCGACAGCACCGGCGTGATCCCGGAACCCGCCACGATCGCGCCGTACCGGCGGGTGCGGGACGGGTCCAGCTCGGTGGTGAACCGGCCCAGCGGCGGCAGCACCGGCAGCGTCTCCCCGGCGGCCAGGCCCTGGGCCCGGGTGGAGAAGACGCCGCCCGGCACCCGCTTCACCCCGATCGTCAGCAGGCCCCGGTCGCGCAGGTCGGCGGGGGTCGAGCAGATCGAGTACGAGCGGCGCAGCTCGCCGTCGAGGCGTACGGTCACGTGCTGGCCGGGCCGGAAGGCGAAGGTCTGCCGCAGCTCGGCGGGGACCGCGAAGCTCAGCGCCACCGCGGAGGGGGTCAGCGGCTCGACGGCGGAGACGGTCAGCTCGTGGAAGGTCGTGCTCACAGCGGCGTGCTCACAGTTTCTTGATCGCGTTGAAGGGTTCCAGGCAGGAGCGGCAGCTCCACAGGCTCTGGCACGGCGTGGAGGCGTACCGGCTGATCTGCAGCACCGGCGTGGCGGGCTTGCCGCCGTGCGCGCAGCGGGGGCAGGCCGGCGTGCCGGACGCGCCCGGCGCGGCGATGCCCGTGCGCTCCAGCGCCGCCCAGCCCGACTCGGTGATCATGTCGGTGGACCAGGCCGGGCTGAGCACGGTCCGCACCTCGACGTCCGGGTGCCCGGCCGCGGCCAGCGCGGACCGGATGTCGTCGCGGATGGCGTCCATCGCCGGGCAGCCGGAGTAGGTCGGGGTGATGGTCACGGTGACCCGGCCATCCTCGGCCACTGTGGCCCCGCGCACGATGCCCAGCTCGCCGATGGTCACCACGCGCAGTTCGGGATCGGGCACCGCGCCCGCGATGGCGCCGACGTCGGTCGTCACGGTCATGCCTGCCTCCCTCCCGGGCCGGAGGCTCGCTCCGGCCTCGCGTTAAGAAGGTGCCCTTCCTCTACGCGAAGCGTTAAGAAGGTGCCCTTCCTTTCGGTTACCACTGGGCGCCCGGGTGGGCGCGGTGCAGGGACTGCATCTCGGCCAGCAGGTAGCTCAGATGCTCGGTGTGGCGGCCGGCACGGCCGCCGTCGGGGCGCCAGCGGTCGGCGGGGCGGGTGAGGCCCGCCTCGGCCAGCACCGGCTCGACCAGCGCCAGCCAGCGGTCGCGGATGCCTTCGGTCAGCTCGTGGGAGTACGGCCACAGCCCGTCCAGCGCCTCCTGCACGCGGCGGCGCGACTGCTCGGTGCCGCCGCCCAGGCGCACGGTCCACTGCCGGGCGTGGTCGAGGTGGTAGGTCGACTCCTTGACCGCCTTCGCGCCGATGCCCGCCGCGGGCTCGTCGCCGTCGGCCGCGAGGTCGGTGTAGCGCAGCAGCTGCGCCGCCGACAGCATGAGCAGCCAGGCCATGGTCCAGCCGAAGTCGAGGTCGCCGCGGGCCGGGCCGGGCGGCAGCTCGACCAGCAGGCAGTTGCGGAAGCCGTGGTCGTCGCGCAGGTACGCCAGCTCGTCCTCGTCGCCGGCGGTGGCCAGCAGCAGCCGGGCCGCGCCGAGCTGGTCGAGCGCGATGTTGGCCAGCGCGACGTCCTCCTCCAGCGTCGGCGCGCGCGAGACCCACTCGGCCAGCCGCTGGGCGGCGATCAGCGCGTCGTCACCCAGGGCCAGCAGCTCGGGGGCCGCCGGTGCGGCGGGTGCGACCCGCTCGGCAAGCTCGCTCACAGGTGCTCCACCCCTTCCGGCAGCTCGTAGAAGGTGGGGTGGCGGTAGATCTTGTCGGCGGCCGGGTCGAAGAAGGAGTCCTTCTCGTCGGGGCTCGACGCGGTGATCTCCGCGGCGGGCACCACCCAGATCGAGACACCCTCCTGGCGGCGGGTGTAGAGGTCGCGCGCGTGCCGCAGGGCCATCCCCGCGTCCGGCGCGTGCAGGCTGCCGGCGTGCGTGTGCGCCAGCCCGCGCCGGGGCCGGACGAACACCTCCCACAGGGGCTCGCTGTCGCTCACGCCCGCTCCTCGCTGCGCTCGTCGCCGGCGTGGACACCCGCGCTCATGGTTCGCTCGCTGCGCTCGCTCACGCCGTCACCTTTCCGTTCTGCTTGGCCGCGTACGCCGCGGCCGCCTCGCGCACCCAGGCGCCTTCGTCGTGCGCCCGCCTGCGGTGCGCCATGCGCTGGCGGTTGCAGGGCCCGTCGCCCTTGACCACCCGCATCAGCTCGTCGAAGTCGGGCGAGGTGTAGTCGTAGTGGCCACGCTCGGCGTTCCACCGCAGGTCGGGGTCGGGCAGGGCCAGGCCGAGGATCTCGGCCTGCGGCACGCACATGTCGACGAAGCGCTGGCGCAGCTCGTCGTTCGAGAAGCGCTTGACCTTCCACGCCATGGACTGCGCCGAGTGCGTCGAGTCGGCGTCCGGCGGGCCGAACATCGCCAGCGACGGGTACCACCAGCGGTCCACCGCGTCCTGCGCCATCGCGCGCTGCTCCGGGGTGCCCTGGGCCAGCACGTACAGCGACTGGTAGCCCTGCCGCTGGTGGAAGGACTCCTCCTTGCACACCCGGATCATGGCGCGGGCGTACGGCCCGTACGAGCAGCGGCACAGCGGCACCTGGTTGACGATCGCGGCGCCGTCCACCAGCCAGCCGATCGCGCCGACGTCGGCCCAGCTCAGCGTGGGGTAGTTGAAGATCGAGCTGTACTTCTGCCTACCCGAGATCAG
This sequence comes from Catellatospora sp. NPDC049609, assembly GCF_040675365.1. NCBI lineage: Bacteria > Bacillati > Actinomycetota > Actinomycetes > Micromonosporales > Micromonosporaceae > Catellatospora > Catellatospora sp. NPDC049609. Next base: position 3,027 of record NZ_JBFAOU010000026.1, read on the forward strand.
CGCGTCGGTCAGCTCCTCGCGGCTGATGCCCAGCGTCTCGGCGGCGGCGTAGAGGTAGAGCCCGTGGCCCGCCTCGTCCTGCACCTTGGCGAGCAGGATCGCCTTGCGCCGCAGGCTGGGGGCGCGGCTGATCCAGTTGCCCTCGGGCTGCATCCCGATGATCTCGGAGTGCGCGTGCTGGGCGATCTGCCGGATCAGGCCGGCCCGGTAGGCGTCCGGCATCGCGTCGCGGGGCTCGATCTTCTGGTCCGCGGCGATGACGGCGTCGAAGGACGCCTCGCCGTCCAGCGCGCGGTCGGCGGCCTCGCGCAGCGCCGCCTCGGCCTCCTCGACCTCGCCGAGCAGGCTGTCGGCGCCCGCGACGCCGGGCGTGGGAGTCTCCATGCGGCCAGTGTTACAGCTATGCGCGGATCGGCGCAACAACTGTCACAACAGGGCCGCCACGCGAGCCTTCGATGTGACCTCCGTCACCACTGGCCGTCGCGCTGAGCGCGAGCAAGACTCGGAAATGGCAGCTCACGGCAGTACGACCTACCGTTGCCGCCAGCTCGGACCACCCCATATCCGGGCGAACCCACGACAATGCCGTCACCGGGAGCACCCCCTCCATGCGCCGCCGAACCTTCCGCACCGCCGCGACGACCGCGCTCGGCGTTCTGGTCCTCGCTCTGGTGACGCCTGCCGCAGCCGCGCGGCTCACCGGGGCCCCGGTGACGCCGTCCGCGCAGCACAATGTCACCGTGAACGCGAACGCGACCCCCGGACCGGCCGCGGCCGGCGCGACGCCGAGCGCCACCGCACCGCCGAGCGCCACCGCTCCCGCCCCGGCGCCCAGCGCCGCGGCGCCCGCCCGCGAGGACGCGCGGGCCGAGGCCGCCCGCCAGCCCAGCCGCTCGCTCGTGGCGGGCCGGGTCAACCTGAACTTCACCGGCGACTTCATCGGGTACGCCATGCTGGACCGGCACACCGGCGAGCTGATCGCGTCCCGCAACGCGGCGCAGACCAGCAGCACCGAGTCCATGATCAAGGTATGGCTGGTCGCCGACCACCTGCGCCGGGCCGCCGAGGCCGGGCAGACCGTCAGCCAGGAGCGCCTCGACCAGGCCAGTGCCGCGATCCGGCACTCCGACGACCGCGCCGCGCAGGCCCTCTACCTGGCCGGCGGCGGCAACGAGGTGGTCCAGCGGATGATCGACATCTGCGGGCTCACCGACACCTCCCTCTACGACCAGTGGTGGAGCCGCACCCAGATGTCGCCGCGCGACGCCGTCCGGCTCGCGCAGTGCGTCGCCGACGGCACCGCCGCCGGCCCCCGCTGGACCGGCTGGGTGCTCTCCGAGATGCGCCAGGTCACCGGCTCCACCTCGGCCGACGAACAGTTCGCCACGACGGGCGGCGGCCGTTGGGGCATCATCGACGGCGTACCGGACACCGTCGCCGGCGGCCTCGCCATCAAGAACGGCTGGACCGCGATCGGCGCCGACAGCAACTGGCACCTGAACTGCCTCGCCATCAGCGATGACTGGATCATGACCGTGATGACCCGCTACCCCGTCGAGAACGGCCTGCAGTACGGGGCCGACGTCTGCGCCAGCGTGGCGCGGCAGTTGGTGACGCCTCCCCCGGCCTGACCGACGACACACTCCGCGACCCCTCCTCCCCCCGGAGTCCCCCTCATGAAAGAGCAGTTCACCCGACGGCGCGCGTTACTGGCCGGCGGTGCCGGCCTCGCCGCCCTGACCACCGGAGGCCTCTGGTTGGCGACCCGCGACACCGGCGCCCCCTCGCACGCCGCCTGGCGGGAACCGGCCACCGACCCGTCGCCGACCCTGTCCCCGGCCGGGTCGCCGACACCGGAGTCCACCGCCGCGCCCCGCACCATCCCCGCACAGCCGGGGCCGCCCGGCATCGAGCACGCCGACCTGCTGGAGTCCGGTGACGCGAGTGCGCTGGTCAAGGTGAACACCAGCGCCTGGTACAGCTGGGCCCTGATGAACCGGCAGACCGGCACCATCGTCGGCTCCAAGAACTGGAACCAGACGAACATGACCGCCTCGATGATCAAGGCATGGCTCGCGGCCGACTACCTGCGCCGCGCCGCCGAGAACGGCCAGCAGCCCAGCGCGGCGCGGATGAACGAGATCAAGACGATGATCCGCGACAGCGCCAACGGCCCCGCCTCGACGCTCTGGGCCGAGCTCGGCAAGTCCCAGACCATCGCGCGGATGATCTCCATCTGCAGGCTGACCGACTCCAAGGCCGGTGACGGCTGGAGCACCACCCGGCTGTCCGCGCGGGACACCTGCCGCATCGCGCACGCCATCGGCACCGGCGCGGCCGCCGGACCGGCGTGGACCAACTACCTGATCAACGAGATGCGCGCGGTGCGCGGCACCGGCAACTTCGGCATCCGCCGGGCGTTCCCCAGCGGCGAGCAGTCCCGCATCGCGATCAAGAACGGCTGGGTCGACCGGCAGGCGACCCAGGAGTGGAACGTCAACTGCATGGCCCTGGGCGACACCTGGACCATGGCGGTGCTGACCCGCTTCCGGTACACCGGCCCGGACTGGAGCCCCGGCGCCGCCATCGCCAAGTCGGTCGCCACCCAGCTGCGCTCGCGCACCAACCTGATCTGACCTACAGCGACATGAACTCCGGGCCGCCCTCGGGCAGCGCCGGCGCCTCGCCGAGCAGTGCCGCCCGGCGGGCGAACTCGCGCAGGCCGTTGATCTGCCGGCCGCCCAGCGAGAAGTCGAGCACGCGGAAGTACGAGGCCAGCGTGGCGGCGTCGAACGGCTCCCAGCGGGCCGCCGCCGCAGCGACCTCGTCGAGCTCGTCCACGCACAGGTCCCGCGAGCGCAGGAACGCCTGGTGCACGTCCTTGACCAGGCCGGGGTGTGCGGCGGCGAAGTCGCGCCGCACCGCCCACACCGCGAAGACCATCGGCAGCCCGGTCCACTCGCGCCAGGCCTGGCCGAGGTCGGTGACGGCCAGCCCGCGCCGGGGCGCCTCGAACAGCGCGCGCAGCGCCGTGTCGCCGATGAGCACGGCCGCGTCGGCCTCCAGCAGCATCGCGGTCAGGTCCGGCGGGCTGGTGAAGTAGTCGGGCGTCACGCCGTAGCGCTCCGCCAGCAGCATCCGCGCCAGCAGCACGCTGGTGCGCGAGGTGCTGCCCAGGGCGATCCGGGAGCCGTCCAGGTCATTCAGCGGCTTCGTGGAGACCACGTTGACCGAGAGCACCGGGCCGTCGGAGCCGACCGCGAGGTCGGGCAGCAGCAGCAGCTCGTCGGCGTGGCGCAGGTACTCGATCAGCGAGATCGGGCCGATGTCCAGGTTGCCGGCCACCAGGTCCTGGCTGAGCCGGTCGGGGGTGTCCTTGTGCAGCTCGACGTCGATCAGGGCGCCGGACCGCATCAGTCCCCAGTAGATCGGAAGACAGTTCAGAAACTGGATGTGCCCGACCCGGGGACGCTGCACCGCGTTCATGATCAGGGAGCCTACCCCTCGGGTGCGACCCGGCGGGCGATGCCCGCCGGGCCTGTGACATCCCGCATCAGTCGACCGGCACCGCGCGGATCTGGCAGGTGACCCGCCGGGCGGTGGCGGGCACGTCCGCGCGCACGCTCACCTTGTACGGCTCCAGCAGCGCCGTCATCTTGTCGGTGAGCTCGGTCAGCTCCTCGGCGGTGATGACGATGCCGAACTCGCTCATCAGCGCGGCGTCGTACCACTGCGCGGTCTCCTCGTGCGAGCGCGTCAGCCAGTGCCGCACCCGCTCGTCGCCGCGCGCGAGGAAGACACCGGCCACCGCGCTCTCCGCGGCCCGCGCGTCGGCGTCGCCGTCCGGGCCCACCTCGATGGAGAAGCCGCGGGTGCGCGCACGCCACACCCGCTCGCGGCCGTCGCCGCGGCTGGGCGCGTCCTCGATCAGGCCCGCCTTCGCCAGCGCCCGCAGGTGGTAGCTGGTCGCGCTGGGGGACAGGCCGACCATCTCGGCGCACTCGGTCGCCGTCGCATCCTCCCCGGTCGCGGAGAGGTGGTCCATGATCGCAATACGGGCCGGGTGTGCCAGCGCCCGCATCACCGACGGGTCGGTGATCTTCAGCAGTCCCTCGGAGCTCACCGGTAAAGAAAATCACGTGCTGTGCCGTCGATGACAGCTACCATGGTCGGTCGATTCAACAGGCACTGCCGACAGCGCTTATCGAGGGGCGCAGCGCCGGGCGGCCGATCTTTCTCCGGAGAGGACGGCGATGAGCGCCCACACCCCCACCACCCCCGTCGAGCTGCCCACCGACGGTATCGACGCCGAGCGCGCCCACCTGGTCACCTCCCGCGCCGCGCTGAAAGCCATGCGCGAGCGCGCCGAGCAGCTGTTCGCCACCGGCGACCGGGTCGCCGGGGACGCGTACACCGCCGAGCAGCTCGGCCGGCACATGGCGCAGCGCATCAAGGAGCTGTCCGACGACCCGGCGGTGCCGCTGTTCTTCGGCAAGCTGACCATGTCCGACGCCGCCGAACGCTGGCACATCGGGCGCCGCCACGTGACCGACGCCCTCGGCGAGCCGCTCGTGCTGGACTGGCGCGCGTCCCTGTCGCGGCGGTTCTACCAGGCCAGCGCGCGGGACCCGCAGCAGGTCGCGGTGCGCCGCCGGTTCGGCTGGTCGCCCGCGGGGGCCGGTGGCACCACGGTGCTGACCAGCTTCGAGGACGAGCGGCTCGACCACGGCGAGGAGCTGGGCACCGGCAGCGCGATCCTCACCGCCGAGATCGAGCGGCCCCGCGTCGGGCCGATGCGCGACATCGTCGCCACCATCCAGCCGGAGCAGGACGAGCTGGTCCGCGCGGAGCTCGACGACACCATCTGCGTGCAGGGCGCGCCGGGCACCGGCAAGACCGCGGTCGGCCTGCACCGCGCGGCGTACCTGGTCTACCTGCACCGGGAGCGGCTGCGCCGGGCCGGCGTGATGATCATCGGGCCGAACCGCGCGTTCCTGCACTACATCTCGGCGGTGCTGCCCGCCCTCGGCGAGCTGGAGGTGTCCCAGACCACCGTCGCCGAGCTGCTCGACCAGCTCCCGGTGCGCGCCGAGGACGCTGCGGCCACCGCCGCCGTCAAGCACGACGCCCGGATGGCGCAGGTGCTGCACCGTGCGCTGTGGGCGCGGATCTCCCGGCCGGCCGGCCCGATCACCGTGTCGGACGGGTCGTACCGCTGGCGCGTCGACGAGGGCGTGCTGCGCCGCGTCGTCGACGAGGTGCGCCGCGAGCAGCCGCCGTACGCGCTGGGCCGGGAGCGGGTGCGGGCCCGGGTCGTGGCGCTGCTGCAGCGCCAGTCCGAGGCGCGCCGCGGCGACTCCCCGCCGGACGCGTGGCTGCGCAAGATGGGCAAGGTCAAGGCGGTCGCCGAGCTGCTCGACCACTGCTGGCCCGCGGTCACCCCGCAGCAGCTGCTCGCCGACCTCTACACCGATCCGGAGCTGCTGGCGCGCGCCGCCGACGGCCTGCTCGACGAGGCCGAGCAGGAGCTGCTGCGCTGGCCGAAGCCGCCGCGCAGCCTGCGTACCGCGCCGTGGACCGCGGCCGACGCGGTGCTCGCCGACGAGATCGCCGGGCTGCTCGACCGCCAGCCGGGGTTCGGCCACATCGTGATCGACGAGGCGCAGGACCTGTCGCCGATGCAGGCGCGGGCGCTGGCCCGGCGCAGCTCGCACGGCTCGCTGACGGTGCTCGGCGACCTCGCCCAGGGCACCACCCCGTGGGCGGCCCGCGACTGGCGGGACATGCTGGGCCATCTCGGCCGCCCGGACGGGCGCATCGTGCCGCTGAGCACCGGCTTCCGCGTGCCGGAGGTCGTGGTGGCACTGGCCAACCGGCTGCTGCCCGCGCTCGACGTGGCGGTGCCGCCGGCCCGCTCGCTGCGCCGCGACGGCTCACTGGAGGTCACCGAGTCCGCCGACGTCGTGGCCGCGGCCCGCGAGGCGCTGACCCGCGAGGGCTCGGTCGGCGTGATCGCCGCCGACGCCGCCGTCCCGGCGGTGCTCGACGCGCTGCGCGCGGCCGGCCTCGCACCGTCCGACCTGGACGGCGACGGTCGCCTGACCGTGGTGCCCGCGACGATGGTCAAGGGTCTGGAGTACGACCACGTGATCGTGCTCGAACCCGCCGCCATCGTCGCCGCCGAGCCGCGCGGCCTGCACCGCCTCTACGTCGCCCTCACCCGCGCCGTGACCAGCCTCATCGTCCTGCACACCGAACCGCTCCCGGAGCCCCTGCGAGCCTGACCGCCCGCCGGGACGCCACACCGCCCGCCGGGGCGCTGCAGCTACAAGTGCCGTGTTCGCGCGACAACTTCTGTGTTGTCGCGACAACACAGAAGTTGTCGCCTCGCGGAGACAACCACGCTCGGGAGCGCCCCGCCGACGCGGGGATGGCGCCGAGAGCGCACCCGTGCTGCGATGGTCCGATGGATGGAATCTCCCGGCGCGGACTGCTCGGCGGGCTGACCGGCACCGCGGCGCTGGGCGCGCTGTCCGCCTGCGACGCGGGCGAGACCGCGCCGACACCGCCGACCGGGACCGCGCCGCCGCTCGACCCCGGTGACTGGGACAGCGTGCGCGCGCAGTTCGCGCTGGACCCGGCGAAGGCGCAGTTCGCGGCGTACGTCTTCGCCAGCCCGCCGGCGGCGGTGCGGGCGGCGATCGCGCGGCACCGGGACGGGTTCGATGTGGACACCGTCGGCTACCTGCACGAGCATGAGGACGAGGCGCTGCGCCGCATCCACGCGGGCGCGGGCGGCTACCTCGGCGTGCCCGGCGAGCAGGTCTGCTTCACCGACTCCACGACGATGGGGCTGGGCCTGCTCTACGGCGGGCTGCGGCTGCGGCCCGGCGACGAGGTGCTCACCACTGAGCACGACTTCTACTCCACGCACGACGCGCTGCGGCTGCGCACCGAGCGCGACGGCGTGACCGTGCGGCGGGTGCGCCTCTACGCGCAGGCCGCCGCAGCCACCACCGACGAGATCGTGTCCGCGCTGGTCAAGGCGCTCACCCCGGCGACCCGCGTGGTCGCGGTGACCTGGGTGCACTCCAGCACCGGCGTACGGCTGCCGATCCGGGCGCTGGCCGACGTGCTGGCGGCGCACAACCGCGACCGCGCGCCCGAGCAGCGGGCGCTGCTGTGCGTGGACGGCGTGCACGGGTTCGGCGCGGTCGACGCCGGGCCTGTCGAGCTGGGCTGCGACTTCCTTGTGTCCGGCTGCCACAAGTGGCTGTTCGGCCCGCGCGGCACCGGCCTGGTCTGGGGCAGGCCCGAGGCGTGGGCCCGGTTCCAGCCGACCATCCCGGCGTTCGATCAGGCCGGGTTCGGCCGCTGGCTCGGGCTCGGGAACACGCCCGCCAACCCGGCCGCCTCGCCTGGCGGCTACCACGCGTTCGAGCATCAGTGGGCGCTGGCCGAGGCGTTCGCGTTCCACGCGGCCGTGGGCCGGACGCGGATCGCCGAGCGCAGCACCGCGCTGGCCACCCGGCTCAAGGACGGGCTCGCCGGGATCGGCGTGAAGCTGGTCACGCCGCGCTCGGCTGAGCTGTCCGCGGGTGTCGTCTGCTGCGCCGTCGGCTCGCTGCAGCCCGGCACCGCCGCCGCCCGGCTGCGCGACCGGGGCGTCATCACCAGCACGACCCCGTACAACCCGTCTTACCTGCGCTTCGGTGCGAGCATCGTGACCAGCGAGGCCGACGTGGACCGGGCGCTGGCGGCGGTGCGCGACCTCCTCTGACCCGGCCGACGGCAGTGCTGAGCCGGCCCGGTCAGGAGCCGGCGAGCAGGGCCAGACCGAGTTCGGTCAGCGCGTGGTGGACCGCGTTGCGGTCGCGGATGCTCGCCACCAGCCCGCAGTTGCGCAGCACGGTCAGATGCTTGCTGGCCACGGGCACGGACACGCCGAGCCAGCGGGCGATCTCCGAGGTGGTGCCGCCGGTCGCGGCCGCCTCCAGCACCAGGGCCCGGGTGCGGCCGATCAGTGCCGTCAACGGCGCCGACAGCAGGCCGCCACCGAGACCGGCCGAGGCGCCGTCCGCGCCGCGGCGCGCGAGGTCGGTCGCCAGGCGCGCGGCGACGTCGACGGGATACACCAGCACGGGCGGCAGGTCCGCGTCGACCAGCACCATCAACTGGCGGGTCTCCTTGAAGTAGGAGGGGATGAGCAGCAGGCCCCGACCGTCGAGGTACATGTCGGCGGCGCGGCCGTGCACGCCGATCTCCAGGACGTTGTCGGTGAAGCGGGCGCACGGGTGCAGGTTGCCCAGGACCGCGGCCAGCCCGCCGTCGACGAGCTGGCGGGCCCGGAGCGCGCGGTCCATCGTCACCGCCGCGCTGACGTGCCCCCACACCGGCGCCAGGGCGAGGTCGTGATAGCGGCGCAGGCCCGCGCCGAGCGCTTCGAGGCTGCCGCGGTGCCCCCGGCCGATGCCCTCGATCATCGGCCGGATGGCGGGCGGCACGTCGGGGAGCATGCCGATCTCGCGGCGCAGCCGCTGCTTCGAGGTGCCGAGCACCGCGTCGAGCCCCGTCTCGAACCCGCGCGTCGACTCGTACGGCGTGAGGAAGTCGGGGAAGTAGCCGCGCGGCGGGTTCAACGCCAGGAGCAGGGAGACGTCCCGCCGGGCCGGGCCACCCGGCTGGAGGCGCCGGCCGACCTCGCGCTTCCAGCCCGCCAGGAACGGATTGGACTCGCGCAGCCGCAACTGGTGCATGCTCAGCGAGAGCTCCCACAGGGGATCCGGTTCGGCGGCGATCCGGGTGGTTGCCAGATCCCGATCGGTGAAGTGGATCCGCAACATGGGATCCATCCTCACGGATCCCGTCTTTCCCTAGAAGCTGTTTGCCCCTGGAGGCAAACAGCCGCTCAGCCCGCGCGCACCGGCACCACGATCGGGCCGAACTCGCCCGCGATCACGCGTACCCGCGCCCGGTAGTGCCGGGCCAGCAGCTCCTCGGTCAGCACCTGCGCGGGCGGCCCCTCGGCGGCGACCCGGCCGTCGGCCAGCAGCACCAGCCGGTCGGCGTACTCGCCCGCGATGGACAGGTCGTGCATGGTCGCCAGCACGGTCAGCGACCGCTCCCGGCGCAGCGCGTCCACCAGCTCCAGCACCTCCTGCTGGTGCCCGATGTCCAGCGCCGACGTCGGCTCGTCGAGCAGCAGCAGCGGCGCGCCCTGGGCCAGCGCGCGGGCCAGGAAGACCCGCTGCCGCTCGCCGCCGGACAGCGTCTCCAGCTCACGGCTCGCGAACCGGCGCAGCTCCAGCTGCTCCAGCACCTGCTCCACGATGGACAGATCGCCCGCGGACTCGCGGCCCAGCGGCGCGATGTACGGCGTACGCCCGAGCAGCACGTAGTCGAGCACCCGCATGCCGGGCGGCACCACGGGCTGCTGGGCCACCGTGGCCACCAGCTGCGCCCGGCGCCGGCGCGGCAGCGCGCCGGTCGCCGCGCCGTCGATGGCGACCGAGCCGGTGTGCGGGACCGCGCCGCCGACGGCGCGCAGCAGGGTCGACTTGCCGGCGCCGTTGGGGCCGATGACGGTGACCCACTCGCCGGACGCGACGGTCAGGTCCACGCCGTGCAGGATCTCGGCGTCGCCGAGCGTGACCCGGACTCCCTGGACCGCGAGCATCAGACGCTCACCCGGCGGGTGGTGCGCAGCACCAGGACGAAGAAGGGCGCCCCGAAGAACGCGGTGACCACGCCGATCGGCAGCTCGCCGGGTGCGATCAGGGTGCGTGCGGCCAGATCCGCCAGCGCCAGGAAGGCCGCCCCGAACAGCAGCGACAGCGGCAGGATCGACCGGTACGTGCCACCGGCCAGCAGGCGCACCACGTGCGGCACGATGATGCCGACGAAGCCGATGAGCCCGGACACGGCGACCGCCGCCGCGGTGCCCAGCGACGCCGCGGCCAGCAGGATCAGCCGCGAGCGCTGCGGGTGCAGGCCCAGGCTCGCCGCCTCGGCGTCGCCGACGCTCAGCACGTCCAGCTCCCGGCGCAGCGCCAGCACCACCACGGTGGTGACCAGGGCGTACGGCAGCAGCAGGGTGACCTCGTGCCAGCCGTTGGTGGCCAGCCGCCCGAGCAGCCAGGAGTACACCTCGCGGATGGTGTCCACGTTGCGCTGCAGCAGGTAGGTCTGGATCGCGGCGAGGAAGGCCGACACGGCGACCCCGGCCAGGATCAGCGTGGCCGAGGAGCGGTCCCGCCCGCCCGCCACGCCCAGCAGGTACGTCGCCAGCACCGCGAGCCCCGCCCCGGCGAACGCGGCCGGCGCCAGCCAGGCGCCCTCCCGCAGCGCGATGGCCATGGTCGCGCCGAGCCCGGCGCCGGCGGCGACGCCGAGCAGGTACGGATCGGCCAGCGGGTTGCGGAAGACACCCTGGTAGCAGCCCCCGGCCAGGGCCAGCATCGCGCCGACCAGCAGCCCCAGCACCACCCGCGGCAGGCGCAGCTCGGTGATGATGGCGATCTCGCGCTCGTTCAGCCCCGACGGCAGGTCCACGCCGGGGATCAGGTTGAGCAGCTCCGCCGCGACCGAGCCGGGCGGCAGCGTGACGGGGCCGAACGCGATCCCGGCGATGAGCGCGACCAGCACGGCCCCGACCCCCGTGGCCAGCCACGGGAGCCTCAGCCGTGCCGGTCGCAGCGTCGTCACGGTCAGGCCTGGGCCTTGCCGGACGCGTCGACGATCGCGCGGATCAGGTCGACTACGCGCGGGCCCCAGCGCGAGGCGATGTCGTCGTCGAGCGCGATGACCTGCCCCTTGCTGACCGCGGTGATGCCGGCCCAGCCCGCGCGGGCCTTGACGGTGTCGAGGCTCTGGCCGCAGCACTTGGTGTCGGCCAGGAAGATCAGGTCAGGGTTCGCCTTGACCAGCGACTCGGCGGTGAGCTGCGGGTAGCCGCTGCCCTTGGGGTCGGCGGCGTCGGCGATGTTCTTCAGGCCGGCCAGCTCGAACAGCGAGCCGATGAAGGTCTTGGAGGTCACCGAGTACAGCGTCGGGTCGAGCTCGTAGTAGTAGGTCAGCGGCGTGGCCCGCTGCGGCACGTCCTTGACCAGCTTGGCGATGTCGTCCTTCATCCGCTGGGTCAGCGCGGTCGCCTCGCCCGCGTGGCCGGTCAGCGTGCCCAGCTCGGCGAGCTGCCGGTAGGTGTCGTCCAGGGTGACCGCGGCCGGGGCGACGTACACCGGGATCTTCAGGGCGGTCAGCTGGGCCACCACGTTGTTGCTGTCGGTGCTGAGCACCACCAGGTCGGGGCTCTTCGCCGCGACCGCCTCCGCGTTGGGCTGGAAGCCGGACAGCTCCGTCTTCGGGGCCTCGGCCGGGAAGTTCGAGTTGTCGTCGACGGCGGCGACCTGGCCGCCGGCGCCGATCGCGAACAGCATCTCGGTCACCGTCGGCGACAGCGAGACGATCTTGGTGGGCTGGGCGGCGAGGGTGACCGTGCCGACGGTCACCGGGTAGGCCGCCGCCGCGCCGGACGGCGTGGGGTTCGCGGCGTCCTCGGTGGCGCAGGCCGCGAGCGCGGCCACCAGGCCCGCGGCGGCCAGCGCGCCGAGCGCGCGGCGGGTGAGGGAACGGGCAGACATGTACATCCTCCTGTCGGCCGAGGCAGGTTTCTTCGCCGACAGGGCCCGATCAGGTGGGGCAGCCCGGTCCGCGAGACGCCCTTCCTCGAGAGCGTGGTTCGCGACCGTCGCAGGCGACCTGGCTCCCCGCTCGACGAGCGGGATCACAGTTGCGGGACAGCGCCGGGTTCGCACCGGCTTCGCTGCGTGCGGTCAGGCGACACGGTAGTACACACCCGCGGCGCCGTACGCGAGACGGGATCAGGATGTGCCGCTGCTCATCACGCCTTGGTCTTGCTGACTTCAGCAGCGGGCTCGTCGAGGTCGGTGGCCTCGGCGGGCACGTCCTCGCCGGCCAGCGCGGCGCGCAGCCGCTCCTTGTCGGCCTTGCGGCGCTCGAACGCCTCCTCGACCTGCGCGGTCATCTCGTCGCGCAGCCCGCGCAGCAGGAACCAGCTGAGCGCGAACGAGGCCAGCACCGCGATGCCGAGCTTGATGAACAGGTCGACGCCCGGGATGAACCAGGCGGCGCCGAAGCAGGCCAGGAAGAGGACCAACCGGCCGAGGGTGTACTTGACAGCAGGACTCACCGGTCCAGGGTAGCGGTCAATCCCTGCTCGTCACGCCAAGGCCCACGTGCCAGAGCACCGCGTACGCGACGGTGGTCACCAGGGAGCCGAGCCCGCCCGAGACCAATGGGGCGAACCCGCCCGCGACGCCGACGGCGAGCACCCCGGCCACGACCGCGACCAGCCCGGCCGCCGGGGCCACCGCGAGGCGGCCGCGGTTGTCCGCCGCCGCCCGGAACTGCTCGACGAAGACGATCGCCGGGTAGATGACGCCGAGCCACCCGGTCACCTGCCCGAACTCGCCGAGGCCGAGCAGCGCGAACAGCCCGTCGAAGGCGACCAGGCCGAGCATGCTGATGACCCAGCCGGCCAGCACGTAGCCGAGCAGGTCGGTGAGCGAGACGATGCGCCCGGCGGCGTCGCGGTGCGGCCCGCGACGCCGTTCGCTCGGGGCGCCCTCGGCGCCGGTCATGCTCAGGCCCAGACCTGCTGCGGCTCGCTGCGCCGCTCGGCGAGGCCCACCGGCGGGCCGTACTCGCGGACCACCTGGTAGCGGGTGTCCCGCTCGACCGGGGTGAAGCCGGCGTCCCAGATCAGGTGCAGCAGGTCGTCGCGGTGCATGGTGTTGGGCGTGCCGTACGAGTCGGCGTCGTGCGTGATCTTGTATTCCACGACCGAGCCGTCCAGGTCGTCCACGCCGAAGTTCAGCGACAGCTGCGCCAGCGACAGGCCGTGCATGACCCAGAAGCACTTGATGTGGTCGAAGTTGTCCAGCATCAGCCGGGACACCGCGAACGTCTTGAGCGACTCGGCGGGCGAGGCCATCGTGGTCCGCGCCTGGATCCGGTTACGGATCTTGCCGTCCGCGCTGTCGTGGAAGTCGTGCTGGTAGCGCAGCGGGATGAAGACGGTGAAGCCGCCGGTCTCGTCCTGCAGCTCGCGCAGGCGCAGCACGTGGTCGACGCGGTGCCGCGGCTCCTCGATGTGGCCGTAGAGCATGGTCGACGGGGTGCGCAGGCCCTTGCTGTGCGCCAGCCGGTGGATGCGCGACCAGTCCTCCCAGTGGCAGGCGTGGTCGACGATGTGCTGCCGGACCTCCCAGTCGAAGATCTCGGCGCCACCGCCGGTCAGCGACTCCAGGCCCGCCTCCATCAGCTCGTCGAGGATCGCGTCGGCGGTGAGGCCGGAGATCTTCTCGAACCACTGCACCTCGGTGGCGGTGAACGCCTTCAGCTTGACGTTCGGCAGCGCCTGCTTCAGCTCCTTGAGCACGCGCGGGTAGTAGCGCCACGGCAGCGTCGGGTGCAGACCGTTGACGATGTGCAGCTCGGTGAGCTGCTCGTCCTTCATCTCCAGCGCCTTGGCGACGGCCTGCTCGACGCGCATCGTGTACGCGTCCTTCTCGCCGGGCTTGCGCTGGAAGGAGCAGTACGCACAGCTCGCCGAGCAGACGTTGGTGAGGTTGAGGTGCCGGTTGACGTTGAACATCACCCGGTCGCCGTTCTTCTCCGTGCGCACGTGGTGCGCGAGCCGCCCGAGCCAGGCCAAGTCGTCACTCGCGTAGAGCGCCTCGCCGTCGGCGCGGTCGAGCCGCTCCCCGGCGTAGACCTTCTGCTCCAGCTCCCGCTTCAAACCCACGTCCATGCCCGCCAGCCTACGACGCCGCACCAGGTGGCACCGCTGTGGGCCTTGACGGCTGATGTTCAGCTTGACGCCACCGGGACAGAAGGGTCGACAGCACACCCGATTTCCGGTAGGAAACTCTGTGGGACCAACGGGGAGGGCGGGGCCACTGATGTCCAAGCGTCGACGTGGGCAGACTCGGCGGACGAGTCCGGCTGCCCTCGGCACGGTCGTGCTGAGCGCGCTCATCGTGGGCGGCGTGACTGTTCCGGCTGCCGCCGAGGCGCCCGTCGGCGCGAAGATCACGGCGATCCCCGACTCCGGCAGCCGCCCCCAGCCCGACGGCATGCCCGCGCTGCCCATCGGCTCGCTGGCGATGCCCCGGTCGATGGCGCTGACCCCGCAGGCCGCCCTGCAGGCGCAGTACACCGCCGCCGAGCTGGAGCTGTCCGTGCTCAGCGCGCGGCGCAGCGAGCTGCAGCAGGACTACACCAACGCCCTCATCGCCAAGGCGATGGCCGACTACGCCTGGCGCCAGACCGCCGACGCGCTGCGCGAGGCCCGCGAGGCCGCGGAGGCCGCGGCCGTCGCGGCGTACCAGGACTCGGTCAAGGGGCCGGGTGGTCTGAACGACTCCCTCGGCGAGCTGGGCCTGCTGATCCCGCGCGCCCACCAGACCCCGGAGACGGAGTCCGCCCTGCGCGACCTGTCCCGCGCGCAGACGGAGGAGCGCCAGGCCTACGTGGCGCTCACCACCGCCATCACCGCCGAGGAGAAGACCGCCGCGGCGTACTCCGCCATCGAGAAGGAGTACAAGCGCAAGGAGATCGCGTTCCTCGAGCTGAAGCGGCGCGTCGCCGAGATGCAGTCCGAGGCCGACCGCCAGCGCGAGATCCAGGCGCAGAACCTCGGCGACTACGACCCCGGGCAGAGCAACGCGGGCCTGGTCGCGCACACCAAGGCCCGCTCCGCCGTCCTGTTCGCGCTCAGCCAGCGCGGCAAGCCGTACAAGTGGGGCGACGAGGGCCCGAACAGCTACGACTGCTCCGGCCTGATGTGGGCGTCGTACCGGAAGGCGGGCATCACGCTCAACCGGGTCGCCAAGGACCAGTTCTGGGGCACCCGGCACAAGCAGGTGCTCAAGACCGCCCTGCTCCCCGGCGACCTGCTCTTCTTCGCGACCAACCCGAGCGACCCGCGCACCATCCACCACGTCGGCATGTACCTCGGCGATGGGAAGATGGTGCACGCGCGCACCACCGGCGATGTGGTGAAGATCGCACCGGTCAGCATGAGCAGTGTCGACTTCGCGACCCGCGTGGTGGACGCGGTGCCCGCGGTGCAGAGCACCCCGACCGCCACCCCCACCGCGGGCCCGACCGCCACGGCGACCCCCAAGCCGAGCCCTTCCGCCTCGCCGTCGGCGTCCAGCTCGCCCACGGCGTCGAGCTCGCCGACCGCGCCGGCCAGCAGCTCCGCGAGCCCGAAGCCGGCCGAGTCGCAGAGCCCGGCCGCCCCGCAGAGCCCCGCCGCGCCGCAGAGCCCCGCCGCGCCGCAGAGCCCGACGGCGCCACTGAGCGCCAGCCCCGAGGCGGCGCCCTCGCCGTCGCCCAGCCGGACTTCGGCACCCGCCGCGGGGTGACCCCCGCTACACCGCCGTGTTATTGACGGGACGCTCGCTGAAATGCCCCGTACACTTACCGGGTTGTTCTGGGCGCGCTCGGCGCGCCCCTGAGCGTTCCTGCGGGTGACTTGCAGCGGCACGAGGCCGCGCGGCGCGGGGATGCGCCACCCGAGAGGTTTCGCGTTGACTATGCATGACCCTGCCCTGTTCCCGTCGGTGTTCGACATCGAGATCGACGGTCCCGCCGCGCCCGCGAGCGCGGCCGGCCAGGGCGACACCACCGACTCCACCGACACCACCGACATCCCGACCTTCGCCGAGCTCGGCCTGCCCCGCCCGCTGGTGCGCGAGCTGAGCCGCGCCGGCATCACCCAGCCCTTCGAGATCCAGGCGGCCACGCTGCCGGACGCGCTGGCCGGACGTGACGTGCTCGGCCGCGGCCAGACCGGCTCCGGCAAGACCCTCGCTTTCGGACTGCCGCTGCTGGCCCGGCTCGCCGAGGGCAAGCCGGCCCGCCCGCACCACCCCAAGGCCCTGATCCTGGTGCCCACCCGCGAGCTCGCGATGCAGGTGGCGGACGCGCTGCGCCCGCTGGCCAAGGCGATGGAGCTCTACACCGGCACCGCGGTCGGCGGCGTGCCGTACGACCGGCAGATCCTGGGCCTGCAGCGCGGCCTCGACGTGATGATCGCGACTCCGGGCCGCCTCGGCGACCTCATCGAGCGCGGTGCCTGCGCCCTCGACGACATCGAGGTCACGGTGCTGGACGAGGCCGACCAGATGGCCGACATGGGCTTCCTGCCCGACGTCACCGACCTGCTGGCCAGGACGCCCGCCGAGGGCCAGCGCCTGCTGTTCTCCGCCACCCTGGACGGTGACGTGGACACGCTGGTCAAGCGGTTCCTGAAGGACCCCGTGACGCACTCGACCGCTCCGGCGGCGGCCACGGTGACCACTATGGACCACATGATGCTGCTGATCCCGCCGCAGGAGAAGTTCAAGGTCACGGCGGCGATCGCGAACCGTCCGGGTCGGACCATCATGTTCGCGCGCACGCAGATGGGCGTGGACCGCTTGGTCGAGCAGCTCCGCGAGGTCGGCGTACGGGCCGGCGGCCTGCACGGCGGCAAGACCCAGCGGGTCCGCACCCGCACGCTGGCGGAGTTCAAGGAGGGCCGGATGGGCGTCCTCGTCGCCACCGACGTGGCCGCCCGCGGCATCCACGTCGACGGCGTCTCGCTGGTCGTGCACATCGACCCGCCGAAGGACCCCAAGGACTACCTGCACCGGGCCGGCCGCACGGCGCGGGCCGGCGAGTCGGGCGCGGTGGCCACGCTGGTGCTGCCCAAGCAGCGCCGCTCCACGATCGCCATGATGGAGAAGGCCGGCGTCGAGAAGCCCGCCGAGCACCGGCTGCGCTTCACCGACGAGAAGCTGGTCGAGCTGACCGGCGCTCGGGAGCCCTCCGGCCAGCCCGTGGTCGACGAGCCGGAGCCGCGGTTCCAGCGTGGCGCGCGCCGTGACGGCGACCGCCCGTTCCGCGGCGGCGACCGGGGCCCGCGCCAGTACGGCGACCGTCCGTTCCGCGGCGGCGAGCGCGGCGACCGGCCGTTCCGCGACCGGGGCGACCGGCCGCAGGGCGACCGCCCGTTCTTCCGGGCCGACCGCCCGCAGGGTGACCGGCCGTTCCGGGCCGACCGCCCGCAGGGCGACCGACCGTTCCGGAGCGAGCGCCCGCAGGGCGACCGCCCCTTCCGGAGCGAGCGGCCTCAGGGCGACCGGCCGTTCCGCGGCGACCGTCCGCAGGGCGACCGCCCCTTCCGGAGCGAGCGCCCGCAGGGCGACCGACCGTTCCGGAGCGAGCGGCCTCAGGGCGACCGGCCGTTCCGCGGCGACCGCCCCCAGGGTGACCGCCCCTTCCGCAACGACCGCCCGCAGGGCGACCGCTGACCTGACGAAGTGACATGAGGGCTCCGTTCTCCCGCCGGGGAGAACGGAGCCCTTTCACGTGTCGCCGCGACGGTGGCGGCGCCATCGAGCCGGAGCCGGATCAGTCCTGCCAGGTGCCGGTCTGCAGGAAGTGGCGCACGGTGGTCAGCGGGCCGGTGAGGTCCAGGTGCTGCTCGGCCAGCCAGCCGTCGTCGTAGTACGTGTGCGCGTAGCGCTCGCCGCCGTCGCACAGCAGGGTGATCACCGAGCCGGTCTCGCCCCGTTCGCGCATCCCGGCGATCAGGCCGAAGGCGCCCCACAGGTTGGTGCCGGTGGACCCGCCCACCCGGCGGCCCAGCACCTCGGAGGCGACCCGCATGGCCGCCAGCGAGCCGGCGTCGGGCACCCGCACCATGCGGTCGACGATGTCGGGCTGGAACGAGGCCTCGACCCGCTGCCGGCCGATGCCCTCGATCCGGGAGCCCTTGCCGGTGGTCACCGACCAGTCGCCGGACTCGTACGCCGGGTAGAAGGCGGAGTTCTCCGGGTCCACCACCAGGATCTTGGTGCAGTGGCGCTGGTAGCGGACGTAGCGGCCGATGGTGGCGGAGGTGCCGCCGGTGCCCGCGCCGATCACGATCCAGGACGGCACCGGGTGCCGCTCCAGCTCCATCTGCTGGAAGATCGACTCGGCGATGTTGTTGTTGCCGCGCCAGTCGGTGGCCCGCTCGGCGTAGGTGAACTGGTCCATGAAGTGGCCGCGGCGGTCCTCGGCCAGCCAGCGCGCCTCGACGACCACCTGCGCCGGATCGCTCACCAGGTGGCACTCGCCGCCCTGGAACTCGATCAGCTCGATCTTCTCCTTGCTGGTGGAGGCCGGCATCACCGCGATGAACGGCAGGCCCAGCATGCGCGCGAAGTACGCCTCCGAGACCGCGGTGGAGCCGGAGGAGGCCTCGACGATGGTGGTGCCGGGGCGGATCCAGCCGTTGCAGAGGGCGTAGAGGAACAGCGACCGGGCCAGCCGGTGCTTGAGCGAGCCGGTGGGGTGCACCGACTCGTCCTTGAGGTAAAGGTCGATGCCCCAGGAGCCGGGCAGCGGGAACGGCAGCAGGTGCGTGTCGGCGCTGCGGTTGGCGTCCGCGGCCACCTTGCCGATCGCCTCGGTCACCCACGCCCGGTCGTCGTCACAACACCTGTCCAGCTGCTCCATGCCCGGACCGTAGCACTTCGTGAGCGGGCCTCAGCTCAGCAGCGGCCTCGGGCGGCCCTCGAACGTGGTGGACAGCGCGATGGCGGTGCGGGTGCGGGCCACCCCGCGGGTGCGCGACAGCCGCACGATGAGCTGCTCCAGCTCGGCGATGTTGCCCACCCGCGCCTTGATCAGGTATGACTCCTCGCCGGCCATGAAGTAGCAGGACTCGATCTCCTCGCACCCGGTCAGGGCCGCGGAGACGTCCTCCATGTCGACCGCGGGATCGGCCACGATGCCGATGAGCGCGGTGACGCCGAGATCGATGGAGCTGGGCTCGACGTCGGCGTGGTAGCCGCGGATGACGCCCGACGCCTCCAGCTTGCCGACGCGGTCGTGCACCGCCGGCGCGGAGAGGCCGACCTGGCGCGCCAGCTCCGCGTACGAGAGGCGGGCGTTGTTGCGTAGCAGGTCAAGCAGGTTGCGGTCGATGGCGTCCACACAGAGCACCTTAGAGGCAGTTTCTTCCAGAGTGGGCACGGAGGGGCGCATCTTCGGGCAATATACGAATGAGGTTCGCGACGTACAGCCGCGAACCCCCCAAAAGGTGCATACGACCATTTTAGGGACATCTGTTCATGTAGGTGCTCTAATTGGGCGTACGTCCCAGCGGAGGCGGCAACCGGGTGCGTCCCAACCGACTCCGTCGACGCAAGGAGGTGGGCGTGGACACAGGAGATCGCCTGTTGACACCTGGCGAGGTGGCCGCGCTGTTCCGGGTCGACCCCAAGACGGTGACCAGGTGGGCAGCGGCCGGTCGCATCGGCAGCATCCGCACGCCCGGCGGTCACCGCCGGTTCCGCGAGTCGGAGGTGCGCGCGCTGCTGGAGGGTGAGGGCGAGTTCGACGAGGAGAACCCGCCAGGCGGTCCCGGCACCGCGGCCCAGCCGGGCCCGACCGCCGCGCCGCGGGCGGCCGGCAGCCGACCGGGAGGATACTGAGCACGATCGTCCTACCAGGACGTCCGATGAGCGGTACGACACGGCGGCCGCAGAGGTCGTACCCTCATCACCGGCGCTGACCCGGCGCCTTCGGAACGCGGCACGTCCCCTCGCCCGCAACGGCCGGGCGGACACGCCGGGTTCCACCCCACGGGCCACCGACCCGCGTGGCCCGTGCCGGACCGGAGGAACGAGTCGCCCGCATGGCAACCAACCGGCGCGCCGCCCAGTTGCTGGACGCGACGTGCTCGGCGCTGACCGAGACCATCACGCGGCACATGCCCGCCGGCCCCTACCGCGACTTCACCGCGTGGGCCTACTCCTCGGAGAACCCCCGCCGCCACGAGTACCTGCAGAGCACCGGCGTCATCCAGCTCGTCACCATGAACACGCGGCTGCTCAGCGGGCTGGTGGATGAGCACGACTGGCCCGAGATGCTGCGCTACGCCGGATACATGAACGCCTACCAGGTCTTCGAGGTCGTCTCCGACGATCTCGGCATCGGGCTCGGCATGCCCGACCTCGATCCCGCCCGGCAGCGGCGACGCGACCTCATCGGGGCGCTCAACCGGGCCATGCTCCAGGCGCTGGTGCCCGGCCGGCGTACGCCCGCGGTGCTGCTGCTGTCCGGGCCCGCCCGGGAGGCCGCCCGGCACGCCTCGCGGTTCGAGCAGAGCCTCGTCGGCGGCAAGCTCGCCACCATGGCCGAGGAGTACACCCGGCACGTCGGCGGGGCCGCCCCGCTGCTGCTCGACGTCGAGTACGGGCTGTGGGCCGCGCTCGTCGCCAATGTGGAGAGCTGCCGCGACCTGGTCGAGGCGGTCGACGGCCTGCCCACCGGATCGCTGGTGCGCCAGGGCCTCGCCGACCGGTACGCCGCGGTGGAGCGCACCCTGCGTGCCGAGCACCTGTCCCGGCTGGAGCTGGCCACGCTCGGCGGGCAGACGATCCTGGTCGTGCCCACCCTGGGCTACCTCGCCTGCGTGCTGAACGACGTGCTCGCCCCGGTGCCCGCGCACCGCGGCGTGCTCGCCGACGGCACCCTCAGCGACGTGCTCGCCGACGCCGCGCTGCTGGTGCGGCTGCAGAACGACATCGGCACCCGGCTGCTGCGCATGCCGCCGGTCCAGCAGGGCGCGCTGCTCAACCGGATCGCGCTCGCCTGCGTGCGCGGCGGCCTGGAGCGCACCGAGGACGCGATCGCGCTGCTGGCGACCGAGGACGACCCCGACGCCACCTTCAACCGCCTGCAGAAGGACATCCTCAACGACGAGGCCAACGTCGCCCTCTGGCACGCCCGGCGCGCCCCCGACGCGACGAGCGCGCTGGCCGCGCTCGCCGACAGCCTCGCCTACTACTCCGGCCTGTACGCGCTGCACAGCGCCCGGCTCGCGGCCGGCCTGGCGGCGCTCGACGCCCGCCTCAAGGACCGCCGGACCGGCGCGGTCATCGAGCGCTTCGTCCGGTTCCACGAACGCATGTACTCCCACGCCCACACCGACCCGCTCGGCGAGTACGCCGTCTGACCGCACGGCCGCCGGCGCCGGCTCGCGAAAGCCGCACGGCCGGCACCGCCACCAGCGGCTTCGGCGGCGATAAGCCGTGGGCCGCTGTCAAGCGGCGATAAGCCGTCAGCCGCTGCTACGGCGGCGATCAGCCCGTGGTGGCCGCTGCGACGGTGATCAGCCCGTGGTGGCCGCTTCGACGGCGGCGGGCAGGCGGCGGAAGTGGCGGCGGGCCACCGCCGACAGCAGCGGGCTGAACAGCGGGCCGAACCAGGACCACGGGCGCGCCGCCACCACCTCGGCGACCAGCCGGAACCGGGTGCGCCCCGGCGCCAGCTCGGCCCACTCGTAGCGCGCGGTGTACGGCAGCCGCCCGCGCCGGACCACCACCGTCTGGTGCAGCGGCGGCTGCTGGGCCACCACCTCCAGGTGGATCCGGTCGCGCACCCCGAGCAGCGAGGTGTCCAGCTCGTACAGCGTGCCCACGCCGCCGTCGCCGCGCAGCCGCTCGGCCGAGCGCACCCCCGCCCACCACTGCGGGTCGTGCCGCAGGTCGGAGACGAACGCGAACACCTGCGCCACGGGACGGTTCACCGCGACCTCCACGGTGACGGTGAACGGCTGTCTCGGCACGAGCTGAGGCTAGGCAGGCCGGCGGCCGCCGGTCAACGATCCGGCTACGCTCTGTTCTGTGCCCGCCGCCGGTTCCTCGCGTCTCCCCTGGATCCTGGGGGTGTCGGGCGCGTCCGGCACCCCGTACGCCGCCGCGGTGCTGCGGGCGCTGTGCGAGGCGGGCGAGGCCGTGGACCTCGTGGTCTCCCGGGCCGCGCGGCTGACCATCCTCGACGAGACCGGGCACACGTTCCGCGACGCGCACTGGCGCGAGGACCTGGCGACCTGGCTGGGCGTCCCGCTCGACGGCGCCGACCTGCGCTACTGGCCCGCGGGCGACCTCGCGGCGGGACCGAGCAGCGGCTCGTACCGGGCCCAGGGCATGATCGTCGTGCCGGCCTCGACGGCCGCCTGCGCGGGCATCGCGCTGGGGCTGTCCAAGGACCTGCTGCAGCGCGCCGCCGAGGTGAACCTCAAGGAGCGGCGGCCGGTGGTCATCGTGCCGCGGGAGACCCCGGTGACCCGCAGCCACCTGCTGCACCTGGTCGAGCTGATCGACTCCGGCGCGGTGGTGCTGCCCGCCAGTCCCGGCTTCTACGGCTCGGGCGCGGGCGCCACCGCGCAGCAGCTCGTCGACTTCGTCGCCGGCAAGGTCCTCGACGCCGTACACGTCGAGCACACCCTGCTCACCCGCTGGACCGGACACCTCGGCACCCGCTGACCCGCTGGCGTGATCGCTGTTTCGGGTCAGAAGGTGGAGTCTGACTGCACCTTCTGACCGAAGACCGCGATCTTCACCGCGCCACCCGCCACGCGCGGCCGGTGTCAGACCAGGAGCGCGACCACCGCGAACACGAACAGGGCGATGCCCACGAACCCGTTGGCGGTGAAGAAGGCACGGTTGACCTTGGACAGGTCGGTCGGGGTCACGATGACGTGCTGGTACGCGAACGCGCCCGCGGTCAGCGCCAGGCCGATCCACCACGGCCAGCCCAGCCCGACCCACACCCCGAACCACACGAACAGCGCGAACGTCACCACGTGCGTCAGCGTCGAGATCAGCAGCGCGGCGGGCACGCCGTACCGGGCGGGCACGCTGCGGACGCCGATCTGCCGGTCGACCTCGGCGTCCTGGCAGGCGTAGATCAGGTCGAAGCCGCCGATCCACAGCCCGACCGCCAGGCCCAGCAGCCAGGCCGGGCCCGAACCGGCGAAGGTGCCGGTGACCGCGAGCCAGGCCCCGATCGGGCCGACCGCCTGCGCCAGCGCGAGGATCGCGTGCGGCCAGTCGGTGAAGCGCTTGCCGTACGGGTACAGCACCAGCGGCACCACCGCGAGCGGGGCGAGCAGCGCGCACAGTGGGTTGAGCGCCAGCGCGGCGCCCATGAACACCACCAGCGCCACGGCCGCGCCGAGCCAGGCGGTGCGGACGCTCACCGCACCGGTGACCAGCTCCCGCTGGGCGGTGCGCGGGTTACGCGCGTCGATGTGCCGGTCGATGATCCGGTTCGCGGCCATGGCGAACGTGCGCGCCCCGACCATGGCGATCGTGATCAGCAGCAGGATGAGCCAGTCCACCCGGCCGAGCGTGCGGTCCATCGCCACCAGCGCGGACAGGTACGCGAACGGCAGCGCGAACACCGAGTGCTCGATCGCGACCAGCTTCAGGAACCTGCGGACCGGGCCCGGCTCCTTCAGCGCGGGCGCACCTGCGGCGGTGACGCCGAGCGAGTCCTGCGACGAGGCGGCGCTCACTTGCCCCACCTGCCGCGCTTCGGGGTCTCGGGGAACCCGTACTCCTTCCACCGCTTGTCGACCTTCGCGACGACCTCGGGGGACATCGTCATCTCCTCCGGCCAGCCGCGGGTGTAGCCCTCGGTGGGCAGCTTGCGGGTGGCGTCGACACCGGCCTTGCCGCCCCAGAACTGCTGGTAGGACGCGTGGTCCAGGTGGTCCACCGGGCCCTGGGTGAGCACCAGGTCGTGCGCGTAGTCGACGTTGCCGAACGCGCGGAACGCGACCTCCTGCAGGTCGCGCGGGTCGCAGTCGTCGTCCACGACCACGATCAGCTTGGTGAGGCTGAGCAGGTGCGCGCCCCAGACGGCGCTCATCACCTTCTGCGCGTGCTTCGGGTACCGCTTGTTGATCGCGACGACCAGGCAGTTGTGGAAGACGCCCGCCTCGGGCATGTGGTAGTCCACGATGTCCGGCACCAGGATCTTGATGAGCGGCAGGAAGATGCGCTCGGTGGCGCGGCCGATCGGCCCGTCCTCCTGCGGCGGCTTGCTCGTGATGATCGAGTGGTAGATCGGGTCGCGGCGCATCGTGATGGCCTCGACGTGCATCACCGGGAACGGCTCGACCGGCGTGTAGAAGCCGGTGTGGTCGCCGAACGGGCCCTCGGGCAGGCGCTCGCCCGGCTCGACCCAGCCCTCCAGGATCACGTTGGCGTTCGCGGGCACCTGCAGCGGCACGGTCAGGCAGTCGACCAGCTCCACCCGCTCGCCGCGCAGGAACCCAGCGAACAGATACTCGTCGATGTCACCGGGCAGCGGCGCGCTCGCCGAGTACGACACCACCGGGTCGGCGCCGAAGGCGACCGCGACCGGCAGCCGCTCGCCGCGGCGCTCGGCCACCGCGTGGTGCGCGGTCGAGTCCTTGTGGATCTGCCAGTGCATGCCGATGGTGTTGTGCGAGTGCTGCTGCAGCCGGTAGAGGCCCAGGTTGCGCTTACCGGTTTCCGGGTGCTTGGTATGGGTCAACCCGTAGTTGTGGTAGATCCCGCCGTCCCCCGGCCACATCTGCAGGCCCGGCAGCATGTTCAGGTCGACCTCCGGGCCCTTGAGCACGACCTCCTGGCAGGGCGCGCTCTTGACCCGCTTCGGCGGGAGCGACTTGAGCTGCATGATCTTGCCCAGGCCGTCCATCATCCCGCTGAAGCCCTGCGGCAGCTCCGGCTTGGCCAGCTCGCCGATGCGGGCGCCGATCTCGTCGAAGTCGTCCACGCCCAGCGCCATCGCCATGCGGCGGTCGCTGCCGAAGATGTTGATCGCGAGCGGCATCATGCCGCGGGTGGGCCGCTCGAACAGCAGGGCCGGGCCCTTGGCCCGCACCGTACGGGTGACGATCTCGCTGATCTCCAGCGTGGGATCGACGGGGACCTTGACCCGGTGCAACTCCCCGGCCCGCTCCAGCGCGCCGAGGAAGCCCTGCAGGTCGTCGAACGGGAAACGCGGTGCCGCCATGCAGGCATCCTCGCATCCGTGCCGTCACCCCGCCGGGGAGGGGCTTCGCCCTGCGGCGTACGACATCGTCACCGCCGCCGGGCCCGGCCGGTTGACCGGGATGTGAACCCCCGTCTCGTCCGCCTCGCGGCGGTCGCGGCGCTCGTGCTCGTCGCGGGCTGCGCCCCGGCCCACGCGGACACGATGCCCGCCTGCCCCGCCGACCGTCCCGCCTCCACCACCGCGCCCACCGGCCCGCCCAGCCTGCACGCGCCCGGCGCCTGCCGCTCGCACGCCACCGTGGTGCAGCCCGTCGCGCAGGCGGTGCCCGCGCCCGGATACCACCACCTGGGCGCCACCACCCGCGGACGCTGGTCCGGGGTGCTCGGGCGGATCGAGGTCGGCGACGTGGCGGTGCGGCCCGGCACGTACGACTTCGTCGCGGCGCGTTTCATGGCCAAGGCCGGCACCGGCGCGGACACCGCCTGGCTGGAGGTCGGCTGGACCGAGACCGGCTGGTCGGGCACCGCTCGCCAGCGCGTCTACACCTATGACACGGCGACCCGGGCGTGGGCCTTCTACGACCAGTACCGGGTGGCTCCCGGCGACCGGCTCTGGCTGCACCTGCAGACCGAGTCGAGCGGGGACAGCCCGACCTGGCAGGCGTGGCTGTGGTGGGGCGACGCCTGGCACCTGCTGACCAGCCGCCCGCTGCCGCTGACCGGCCACGCCCAGATCGAGCAGTACGTCGAGGTCCACGCCGACCCCGACCGCCCCGGCACCCTCGCCATCCCGCCGCTCACCGTCGACGAGGTCGCGCTCAAACCGGCCCCCGACGCCCCGCTGCGCCCCTGGGACGCCGACGTCCCCACCGACCCCGGCGCCGCCTTCGCCACCTACTGCCTCACCTGGCAGCACCCCTACACCACCTGGACCACCTGGACCTGCTGAAAGGAAGGGCACCTTCTTAACGCTATGCGTAGAGGAAGGGCACCTTCTTAACCCCTGCGCTGGCGCGCCAGGGCCTCGGGACGGGTGGCCTGCGCCGCATCGGGGGCAAGATCGCTGTTCCGTGTCCAAAAGTAGGGCCTGACCGCACTTTCCCACACAAAACAGCGATCTTCAGCGACGCCGCCGAGGTCCGGACCCGGAGCGCCCGCTGCGGAGCGTTAAGAAGGGCACCTTCTACAACGCATAGCGTTAAGAAGGTGCCCTTCCTTTCCAAACGGTCAGACGCCGCCGTATGAGTGGAGGCCGGTGAAGAAGATGTTGACGCCGAACAGGTTCATCAGCATAGTCAGGAAGCCGATGACGGCGATCCAGGCCGCGGTGGAGCGCTTGATGCTCGGGGTCGCGCGGGCGTGCAGGTAGCCGGCGTAGACGACCCAGGAGATGAACGCCCAGACCTCCTTGGGGTCCCAGCCCCAGTAGCGGCCCCAGGCGACCTCGGCCCAGATGGCGCCGGCGGTGACGCCGAAGGTCCAGATCGGGAACGCGAACGCGTGCAGCCGGAAGCTGAGCCGCTCGACCGTCTCCGCGTTGGCCAGGCGGCCGCCGTACGCGTGGAGGAAACCACGCTTGCCGCGGTCGTAGCCGGAGCGCACCAGGTACATGATCGAGGCGGCGCCGCCGATCATGAAGAGGCTGGACGAGGTGGCCACCGCGCCGATGTGGATGGCGAACCAGTACGAGTCCAGCGCCGGCACCAGCGGCCCGACGGGCGTGTGGAGGATCATCCCGGCGACCCCGACCAGCAGCACCTCGAACAGCATCACGAACAGCCCGAGGTGGCGCACCTGGCGCTGGAAGAGCAGCGTGCCCAGCCACACCAGCACGCCCAGCAGCGTGATCGCCATGACGAACTCGTACATGTTGCCGAACGGGAGCCGCTCGGCGGCGAGCCCGCGGGTCACCACGCTGCCCGCGTGCGCGGCCGCGCCGATGATGGTCGTGACGACCGCGAGGAACCCGAGCCGGGCCGCCCACGATCCGCCCGCGCGCGGCGCGGACCCGTCGCCGGGCGCATCGCCGCCCGCCGGGCCGTCGCCCGCCGGGCCGTCGGATCCGGTGGCCGCGCCCGCGACGGCCGAGGCCGCGTAGCCGCCGTGCGACGCCTTCGCGATCGCGGGGCCGCCCGCGCCGACCAGCTCCTTCTCCCGCTCTGGAGCGGGGGCGGGGGCCGACGCGGCGGAGCCGATGCGGCCGCGGTCGCCGAAGGCGTACTCGGCGGCGTGCAGCAGCATCGCGACCAGGTACACCAGCACCGTGCAGACCATGAGGTTGTCGGAGAGCGCTGCCACTACCGTTGCCACCTTTCGACCAGGGAACGGAACTCGTCTTCGAAGCCGGGGTACTCGGTGCGCGGCAGGCCGCCCGCCTCGGCGGTGCCGTCGGGGCGCAGCCGCAGCCAGACCCGGCGGCGGCGGCCGTACAGCGACAGGGGCAGGCCGGCCAGCAGCAGCACGGCGCCGGTCAGCACGATCGGCTCGCCGGGGTCGTGCCGGATGGACACCGTGATCCACTGCCGGGTGCCGAGGAACTGCAGGCGGCTGCCGTCCTCCAGGGTCCAGGTCTCGCCGACCCGCAGCAGCTTGGCCTCGCCGTAGCGCTTGAGCCGGCCCGCCTCGACCTGCCGCTGGTCGAGCTCGTACACCGAGCTGGGGATGCCCGCGTCCAGCCCGAGGTCGCCGCGGTACGCGGTGAGCATCAGGGCCGGGTTGCGCTCCTGCGGGTGCTCGGAGCGGATGTACGGGGCCTGGTTCGCCGTCGGCAGGTAGAGGCCCTCGAACGCCATCTGCCGGGTCTTGTCGCTGCCGTTGGCGTCCGGGAACGCGGCCACGCCCGAGCTGCTCAGCGTCGGGTCGGTGAACGGGAACGGGACCACGGCCTCCTGCGTGACGCCGGTGGCGTCGGTGTACCGCAGGACCGGGGCGTACCCGTGCCCGAGCAGGTAGACGTTGGCGCCGTCCAGGCGCAGCGGGTGGTTCACCGCGAACGTGTGCCGGCCCAGGTCGCCGTGCTCGGCGTCGGTCACCGCGACGTCGGCCGCGAACGAGATCGGCATGCCGTCGTCGTGGTACTCCGCGCGGAAGTCGGTCAGCTCCAGGCAGAAGCCGGGCAGGTCGCTCGCGTCGATGCGCGGGCCGAGGCCGAAGTCGTCGTACTGCTGCACGGTGTTGCAGAAGACCTGCTCCGGCCCGGCGACGATGAGCCGCCCGGCGTGCCAGCCCCACTGCGAGCCGAGCCCGACGCCGATCAGGATGATCAGCAGCGAGCTGTGGAACAGCAGGTTGCCGACCTCCTTCAGGTAGCCCTTCTCGGCGGCCAGGGTGACCGTGCCGTCGGCCTGCTCACGGCGTACGGTGCGCCAGCCGCGCAGCGCCGCCTGCGCCGCGGCCGCGTCCACCGTGCCGGTCAGCTCCGCGTGCTGCGACAGCCGGGACAGGTTCTTCGGCGCGTCCGGCGGCGGGGTGCGCATGGCCCGCACGTGGTCGCGCAGGCGCGGCGTGACGCAGCCGATCAGCGAGGTGAACAGCAGCAGGTAGATCGCGGCGAACCAGGGCGAGGCGTACACGTCGAAGCCCCACAGCCGGTCCACCACCGGCGCGAGGTCGGGGTTGGCGGCGTAGTACCGCTGCACGTCCTCGACCTTGACCGAGCGCTGCGGCAGGATCGAGCCCGGGATCGCGGCCACGGCCAGCAGGAACAGCAGCACCAGGGCGGTGCGCATGCTGGTGAGCTGCCGCCACCCGTTGCGCGCCGCGGCCCATCCGGCCGCGACGATCCGCTGGCTCATATCGAGATCTCCCCGGCGGGGAAGTTGACCCGCAGCCAGATCAGGAAGTCGCTCCACGCACCGGTGATCAGCGCCAGGCCGACCACGATGAGCAGCACGCCGCCGACGCGGGTGACCCAGCGCGAGTTGCGCCGGATGAACCCGACCACCCCGCTCAGCTTGCGCATGCCCAGGCCCAGCGCGATGAACGGCAGCCCGATGCCGAGGCAGTAGGCCAGGCCGAGCACCACCGCGCGGCCGGTGTCGCCGTACATGAGGGCGAGCGAGCCGACCGCGCCCAGCGTCGGCGACAGGCACGGCACCCAGCTCAGCGCGAACACCGCGCCGAAGACGGGCGCCCCCCACAGCCCCGCCTGCGGCAGCTTCCGGATGCGGCGCTCGCCGTCCAGGCCGGGGACCAGGCCGAGGAAGGCGAGGCCGAACAGCACGATGAGCGCCCCGACACCGACCTGCAGCGCCCGCTCGTGGGTGAGCAGCAGCCGGCCGACCTGCGCCACGAGGATGGTCGTGGTCAGGAAGACCGCCGCGAACCCGGCGATGAACAGCAGCACCCCGGCCAGCACCCGGCCGCGGCGCGCCCGGCCCAGGCCGGTGCGGTCGTCGCCGAGGGTGGCGTCGAGGTCGGCCCCGACCAGGCCGGTCACGTACGACAGGTAACCGGGCACCAGTGGCAGCACGCACGGCGACAGGAAGCTGGCCAGCCCGGCGAGCGCGGCGACGGCCACGGCCAGCACCAGCGGCCCGCCGAGCACCACCGCGGCGAAGTCCTCGCCCATCAGCGGGCCCCGCTGTTCGGATACGCGCCCATCAGCCGGCCTGCTCCGCGGCGATCTCCCGCACGATCGGGCCGAGCTCGGCGGCGTTGGTCGCCTTGCGCACCACGGCGGCGACCCGGCCCTGCCGGTCGATGATCAGCGTGGCGGGGGTGGACACCGGGGGCATGTCGGTGAAGCGCAGCGCCAGCCGGCCGCCCGGGTCGAAGATGCTGGGGTACGAGTTGCGGGCGGCCACGAACGCCTTGGCCTTGTCCCGGTCGTCGCGGTTGTTGATGCCGAGGAAGGCGACTCCGCTGCCGGCCGTGTCCTTGGCGACCTGCTCCAGGTCGGCGGCCTCCAGCCGGCAGGGCGCGCACCAGCTCGCCCAGAAGTTCACGACGACCACGCTGCCGCGCTTGGCGGCCATGTCGTACGAGCCGCCGTCGAGCAGCTCGCCGGTGACCGCGGGGGCCGCCCGGCGCTCGGTCGGCGGGAAGCGCAGCACGTCGCCGACGGCGGGCGGCTTCTCGTCGGTGCCGCATGCGGCCAGCGCGGTGCCGGCCAGCCCGGCCACGGCGAGCGCCAGCACGGTGCGGCGGGCGTGGATGCGGGGGCGCGATGTCACGCGCCCCATCATGCCCCGAGCCCGGTCCCGGGTCCCAGGTGGGCTGCCGGCTCGGAGTATGTGATCTGCGCCAACTGATCGTCCTCGAAGACGAACGAGGTCAGGCTGGCCAGCCCGCACTGGCGGCGGCGCGGGTCGTGCCACAGCCGCCTGCCCTCCAGCGTGCAGCGCAGCGTCCAGATCGGAAGCTGGTGCGAGACCGCCACCGCCTCATGGCCCCGCGCGTGCTCGCGGGCGGCGTTCAGGGCGAGGATCATGCGCGCGGCGACCATCCGGTACGGCTCGCCCCAGCTGGGCTTGAGCGGGTTGCGCAGCACCCACCAGTGGCGAGGATCACGCAGCGCGTTGTCGCCCGCGGTGACCCGCATGCCCTCGAAGTAGTTCCCGCTCTCGATCAGGTTGGCGTCGAGCGCGACGGGCACGCCGAGCTGCTCGGCGATGGGCAGGGCGGTCTGCTGGGCCCGTTCCAGCGGGCTGGACACCAGGTAGGTGATGTCCCGCTCGGCCAGCGCCGTGGCGACCGCCTTCGCCATCTGCTGGCCCAGCCCGCTGAGCTGGTATCCGGGCAGCCGCCCGTAGAGCACCTTCTCCGGGTTGTGCACCTCACCGTGCCGGAGCAGGTGGACGACCGTTCTCATGGCTACCGTGCCGCTCTCATGACTCTCGGGCCGCCGCGCGGGCCGCGGCCGGAAGGGCGGCCGCGATGTGCTCCAGGGCCTCGTCGCCGATGGCCGCGGAGACGAACCACGACTCGAACGCGCTGGGCGGCAGGTACACACCCTGGGCCAGCATGCTGTGGAAGAACGCCTTGAAGCCGGC
This sequence comes from Catellatospora sp. NPDC049609, assembly GCF_040675365.1. Classification (NCBI taxonomy): domain Bacteria; kingdom Bacillati; phylum Actinomycetota; class Actinomycetes; order Micromonosporales; family Micromonosporaceae; genus Catellatospora; species Catellatospora sp. NPDC049609. The sequence goes on from NZ_JBFAOU010000026.1 coordinate 33,919, forward strand.
GGCGTTCTGCCGCCGGGCGCTGTCGTAGTCGTGCACCTCGGCGTCGGTGAAGAAGATCGAGAACATGCTGCCCGCGGTGGCCAGCCGGTGCGGCACGCCCACCTCGGCGAGCGCCTTGGCGGCCAGCCCGCCGATGGTGGCGGCGGTGGCGTCGAGCCTGGCGTAGACGGTGTCGTCGGCCAGCCGCAGGGTGGCCAGGCCCGCGGCGCAGGCCAGCGGGTTACCGGACAGGGTGCCCGCCTGGTAGACCGGGCCCGCCGGGGCCAGCCGGGACATCACGTCGGCGCGCCCGCCGAACGCGGCGGCGGGCAGGCCGCCGCCCATGACCTTGCCGAAGGTCCACAGGTCGGCGTCGACCGGCTCCAGCCCCTGCCAGCCGCTGCGCGACACCCGGAACCCGGTCATCACCTCGTCCATGATGAGCAGCGCGCCGTGCCGGTGGGCCAGCTCGGCCAGGCCCGCGTTGAAGCCGGGCCGCGGCGCGACCACGCCCATGTTGCCGGCGGCCGCCTCGGTGATGATCGCGGCGATGTCGGCGCCGTGCGCCGCGAACGCCTGCTCCACCGCGGCCAGGTCGTTGTACGGCAGCACGATGGTCTCGGAGGCGCCCGCGCCGGTCACGCCGGGCGAGTCGGGCAGCGCCAGGGTGGCCACGCCGGAGCCCGCCGCGGCCAGCAGCGCGTCCACGTGCCCGTGGTAGCAGCCCGCGAACTTGATGATCTTCGAGCGGCCGGTGTATCCCCGGGCCAGCCGGATCGCGGACATGGTCGCCTCGGTGCCCGAGTTGACCAGCCGGATCTGCTCGGCGGCGGTGCGCGCGACCAGCTCCTCGGCCAGCTCGACCTCGCCCGGCGTGGGCGTGCCGAAGCTGGTGCCCCGGGTGGCGGCGTCCTGGATGGCGGCGACGACCTCGGGGTGGGCGTGGCCGAGCAGCAGCGGGCCCCACGAGCAGACGAGGTCCACGTAGCGGCGGCCGTCGGCGTCGAAGAGCCAGGGGCCCTCGCCGCGGACCATGAAGCGCGGCGTGCCGCCGACAGCGCGGAACGCCCGCACGGGCGAGTTCACGCCGCCGGGGACGATGGCCGCCGCCCGGTCGAAGAGGGCCTGGGAAGCGGGTGCGTCTGCCGGGTACTGCGCGGGGCGCTCGGCCGGCTCATCAGTCTCGATCACAGCCTAGGAATTATGGCACGCGGTATGGCGCGAGCAGCTCACGCAGGTGCGGCGGGGCGGCCTGCACCACAGCGGAGCCGCTGCGTGCCAGCAGCACCTCCCGCAACGTCTCCAGCACCGCGACCAGCCGGCCCGCGGGCAGGTCGGCGGGGACCGCGGCCCAGGCCTGCCCGACGCCGATGCTGCCGCGCACCGGGACGGGGGAGCCGACCGCGTCGACCAGGGCGTAGCAGACCGAGTGCAGGTCGCCGGAGGGCGCGTAGAGCCGGACCGCCACCTCGTCGGGGCGGAACGGGTAGCGCCCCCACCAGGCCGGGGCCTGCGTGGTCAGGTAGGCGTGGCCGCCCAGCCGGTGCACCAGCAGTCGCGCCCGGTCGGCGAGGCTGATCGCCGAGCCCTCCAGCAGCACGGCCATCACCCCGGTCGCGTCACGGCGGCCGCCGGCCTGGGGGGTGCGGCGGACGCCGGGCATGTCCAGCTCGATCGCGGCGGGCGCCAGGTTCGCCGAGAGCACGTCGTCGCGCAGCGTCGCGACCTGCAGCGGCTGCAGCACCGGGCAGACCACCCAGGCCGCGGCGGGCGGCTGCGGATACGTCCGCAGGGTCGCCTCGACCACCAGGCTGGCCTGGTGCGGCGCGCCGGGGTGGGTCCAGCGCAGGTCGTAGATGCCCGAGCCGAGCAGCTTGGCCCGGTCGGCCACGGTGGTCACGGTGCCGTCGGGCAGCACCACGGTCGCGTCCACGACCTGGACCGCGGGCGGGCCGTAGAGGTGCGTCAGCGGCCCGAACTCGGCCGCGGCGAGCACCCCGCCGAAGGTGGCGCGGGGCGACGGCGGGTCCAGCGCGAGGCGGCGGCCCGAGCGGGCCAGCACGTCCTGCGCCACGCCGATCCCGGCGCCCGCACCGACGGTGACCAGCTCGGTGCCGTCGTCGTAGCGGATGGAGGCGAGGTCGGCGAGGTCGACGAGCAGGTCGATCACGGCGGGCGGGTCGAGCCATGTGATCTTGGAGCCGCTACCCCGCGGCAGCACGGTGAGCCCGAGCTCGTGTGCCCGTGCCATCAGGGTGGTGGCCTCGCCGAGGTCGCGCGGGAGGGCGACCCAGCGCACCCGCGCCCCGTCGACCCGGTCCCGCGCCCCGGCGGGACGGACGGGACAGCCGAGCCGCAGCTCGTCCAGCTCGGATTCCTCGCGCACCGGTGCCGTCATCCCCTGCTCCTACCCGAAAGGAGGTGCCACTCCTGACAACAGTTCACCCCGCGCGCAGGCGGGCTGGCGACCCGTGCGGGAGAAATCTTCACGCAGCGCACAAACGCCAGCTGAGCACCCAGCTCCGTCACACGACTGCAAGCCGGGCGCGAGCCGGATTAGTACATGTGTTCGATCGTACCCCACCGATTTCGCTTCCGGCAATCAACGCTGCCCCGGTGCCCGCTCTGCCGGTAGCGTTACCCCATGACTTCCGATCTTCCCAGCGGGCCGGTCTCCGCCCCTGTCGCACAGCGGATCGCGAGCACGCGCACCCACCACGGCGACGCCGTCATCGACGAGTACGCCTGGCTGGAGACGAAGGACGATCCGGCGGTCACCGCCTACCTGGAGGCCGAGAACGCCTGGACCGAGCACGCCACGGCACACCTGGCGGGCCTGCGCGAGACCCTGTTCGGCGAGATCAAGGGCCGCACGCAGGAGACCGACCTGTCGGTGCCGGTCCGCAAGGGCGCCTTCTGGTACTACGCCCGCACCGAGGCCGGCAAGCAGTACGGCATCCAGTGCCGCCGCGCCGTGACGGCCGGCGAGACCGCCCCGCCCACGCCCGCCGACGGCGCGCCGCTGCCCGGCGAGGAGATCCTGCTCGACGGCAACGAGCTGGCCCAGGGCCACGACTTCTTCTCCCTGGGCACGCTGGACGTGAGCCCCGACGGGCGGCTGCTCGCCTTCTCCACCGACTTCACCGGCGAGGAGCGCTTCACCCTGCAGATCAAGGACCTCGCCACCGGCGAGATCCTGCCCGACCGGATCGAGGGCGCGTTCTACGGCAGCGCCTGGTCGGTGGACGGGTCGCACCTGTTCTACCTGACCGTGGACGAGGCCTGGCGGCCGCACCGGGTGTGGCGGCACGCGGTCGGCGACACCGGCGAGGACACGCTGGTGCTGGAGGAGTCCGACGAGCGCTTCTGGATGGGCGTCGAGCTGAGCAGGTCGCAGCGCTTCCTGCAGATCGACATCCACAGCAAGGTGACCAGCGAGGTCTGGCTGATCCCGGCCGACGACCCGACCGCCGCGCCGCGCGTGGTCACCCAGCGGGTGCAGGGTCTGGAGTACGCCGTCGAGCCGCAGGGCGACCGGCTGCTGATCCTGCACAACCGGGACGCCGAGGACTTCACGCTCGCCGAGGCGCCCGTCGACGCCCCGGCGGAGTGGACCGAGCTGATCGGGCACACCCCGGGCGTGCGCCTGGAGGGCGTGGACGCCTTCACCGACCTGTTCGTGGTGTCCCTGCGCCGGGACGGCCTCACCGGGCTGCGGCTCTACCCGACCCAGGCGGAGCCGCGCGACATCACCTTCCCCGAGCCGCTCTACACGGTCGGGCTGTCCGGCAACCCGGACTACCAGACCGAGCAGCTGCGCCTGACGTACACCTCGCTGGTCACCCCGGACTCGGTCTTCGACTACGTGGTCGCCACCGGCGAGCTGCTGCTGCGCAAGCGCAAGCCGGTGCTGGCCGGCCCGGACGGCGCCGCCTTCGACCCGGCCCGCTACGAGCAGCACCGGGTGTGGGCCACCGCCGACGACAACACCGGCGTGCCGATCTCCCTGGTCTGCAAGGCGGGCACGCCGCTGGACGGCTCGGCGCCGTGCGTGCTCTACGGCTACGGCTCGTACGAGTCGAGCATGGACCCGTGGTTCTCCATCCCGCGGCTGTCGCTGCTCGACCGCGGCGTGATCTTCGCGGTCGCGCACGTGCGCGGCGGCGGTGAGCTGGGCCGGCGCTGGTACGACGACGGCAAGCTGCTGCACAAGCGCAACACCTTCACCGACTTCGTCGCCTGCGCCCGGCACCTGGCCAAGAGCGGCTGGTCCAGCGCCGACCGGATCATCGCGCGCGGCGGTTCGGCGGGCGGCCTGCTGATGGGTGCGGTGGCCAACCTGGCCCCGGACGCGTTCGCCGGGATCGTGGCGCAGGTGCCGTTCGTGGACCCGCTGTCCTCGATCCTCGACCCGTCGCTGCCGCTGACGGTGACCGAGTGGGAGGAGTGGGGCAACCCGCTGGAGTCCCCCGAGGTGTACGCGTACATGAAGGGGTACTCGCCCTACGAGAACGTGGCGGATCTGGAGTACCCGCCGATCCTCGCGGTGACCAGCCTCAACGACACGCGGGTGCGCTACAGCGAGCCGGCCAAGTGGATCGCCGCGCTGCGGCACACCGCCCCGCGCGGGCAGTACCTGCTCAAGACGGAGATGGGCGCCGGTCACGGCGGCCCGTCCGGCCGCTACGACGCCTGGAAGGAAGAGGCGTTCGTCAACGCCTGGGTCCTCGACCGCGTCGGCCTCGCCCACTGACCAAAAAGGAAGGGCACCTTCTTAACGCTATGCGTATAAGAAGGTGCCCTTCTTAACGTGCCACTACCGCGGAGGTCAGGACAGCGGCGGGTACGCGTTGGCCATCAGCTCGGCGAACTGGGCCGGGAAGAACGCGCCCGAGATCGGGGCGTTGGGCAGCGCACCGGTCAGGTTGTTGCCGTTGAGCTGGTTGCCGGTGTACGTCGGGTCGCACATCCGGTCGAAGCCCTTGCCCTCGGTGTTCGGGATCAGCGAGCTGGAGCCGTCGGACTCGCCCGGAGGCTTGACCCACACGTAGGCGTCGATGCCGGTGGCCGGGTTGGCCCGCGGCCGCTCGCCCATGCCCGCACCGGACTGGTTGCACCAGTTGCCGGCGTGGATCCGCCGGTCGATCCGGGACTGGTTCACGAACGTGTCGATCACCGTCGAGGTGGACGCCGCGGTCGGCCGCGCCGAACCACCCCAGCCGTTGCGGGAGGTGTCGATCAGCATGCCGACGTTCGGCGAGAAGCCCTCCTGCACGAGGCGGTTGCGGAACGCCTGCGCGAACGACTGCTCGTCGACGTACTGGTTCCAGTCCACCCACTTGGACTGGCGGATCGTCTGCCCGCCGACCTGCGTGGTGATGGTGAAGAACGGCTCGACCGTGGCCGAGTAGTTGGCCGTGTTGGTGATGAAGCCGTGCACGTTGGCCACGGTGCTGCCCTCGGCGACCGCGGCCTCCTTGAACTTCACCGCCGACGGCCCGAAGTTGGTGTCCCAGCCGATCCAGCCGTGGTGGGCCGAGTCGATGTAGTTGTACACGTTCGGGATCGCACCCAGCTTGTTCAGCGCGTACCCGATGCCCTTGACGTAACCGCCGTTGCTGTTCATCGTCGCGCACTTGGGGATGTTGAGGTTGGTGACCAGGTTCGGCAGCGAGTCGATCTCGACGATCGCCACGATCCGCAGCGGCGCGTACTTGGCCTGACCCATGATCGCGGCGATCGGGTCGATGTACTCCGACTTGTAGCGGGGCAGCTCGTCCACGCCCAGCTCGCCGTTGGACGCCAGCGCCGAGCAGTCACGGCCGGGCAGGTTGTAGATCACGAACTGGGCCACCAGCGGCCCGGTGCCCGCGTTGTACTGGCGCAGCGCCTCGTCGAGGTGGTCCTCCAGACCCATCGACCCGTTCGAGCTGCTGCCCGTGGTGCCCTCGATCGCCGCGATCCGGTCCAGCCACACGGCCGTCGAGATGTTGGAGACCCGGCTGCCGCCGGCGACCGACGCCGCCTTCGCGCTCCACTCCGGGTTCACGTAGCCACGCGCGCCGGAGTACGGGTTGTCGACCTTGACGCCCGGGATCGGGCTGGTGCTCGGGCTCGGCGACGCGCTCGGGCTGCTGCTCGGGCTCGCCGACGCGCTCGGGCTGGCCGACGCGCTGGGGCTCGCGCTCGCGCTCGGGCTGGCCGGCGTGCTCGGGCTCGCGCTCGGGGTGACCCCGCCCGTCGTGCAGGTGACGCCGTTCAGGGTGAACGAGGTCGGCTTCGGGTTGCTGCCGGTCCAGCGGCCGTTGAAGCCGAGGCTGGTCGACGCGCCCGTGGCCAGGTTCTTGTTCCAGTCCAGCGCGGTCGCCGTCACGTTGGCGCCGGAGGCCGACCAGGTGGCCGACCAGCCCTGGGTGAACGTCTGGCCGCCCGGGAAGGCGAACTTCAGCGTCCAGTTGGTGATCGCGTCACCGGTGTTCTTGACGACCACCGTGCCGGTGAAGCCGCCGCTGCCGGCGCCCTCCGACCAGTCGTTGGTGGTGTACGTGATGTCGCAGCCCGGCGCGGCGTGCGCCATGGTCGCGGGAAGGGTGATGAGGCCGGCGACCACCAGGGTGGTCGCGCCGCTCAGCGCAACAGCCTTGCGCCTGGCGGACAGCCTGATCGGGAATTTCATGCCATCTCCTTGGGCGGTGACCGCGTCCCGCTGCGGGACGCGGCTGCGGCACCGACGTGGCCGCGCACGGCCACGGCACAGTGCCGTTGAGTGGTACGGACGCCCGAACCCGGCGGGCGCATCGCATGCCGAAACAGCTGGTACCACCGCCGTCCCATGAAGGGTTGCCCTCGGCGGCAAGATCGCGTGGGCGCGCTCCCAAACGCGAACGGGTGTCATGCTTGCACAGCCGTAGCCCGCCACACAACACCCGATCCCGAGCCGCCGCGGGCACGCCCGCCGCCCACCCGCTCGCGGACGGCACACCGCCGGAACACCGGCTCGGCGGTCCGCGAAACTTCCATCGGGCCATGGGTCGGCCGCATCGGCTTTCCCCGTCTCCCGCCGATCGCGCATCGGGACGGGCCCGTCTCGCCGACGATCCCGGATTCATCGTCACTCCATTCCGGATGGTCGCGGCACCGGTGGACGGACGGATCCGAAGCACCGTATGCCGACGAAGGCATGCTCGGCGGAACGTCGATCGGAGGGCCCGGCATGCGATCGACGTTCGTGTGTATGGCCTGCCTGGGAGTCTGCTGTGTCCGTCCCAAATGAACCGACACTTCTTGACGGCGATTATGATCTATGCTGGAATGATCCACGAATCGCGCTATCTGAGTCCTTCAGTCGCCACCCGGTGGCGGTCGCGCGCCGATTGGCGCGTTCACTGTTCGACACCGGCGCGAGACATACACACGGGGAGATTTTCGGGGTGGACGAGCCACAGGTCATACTCATCCGAGGATGGGTCGAGACCTCTCAATCGAACGCAGTCACCGCTGACGTGCTCGGCGCCGACGCCGTAAGCACCGCCGTGACTCACGAGATCGGCGCCTGGCAGGTGGTCGACCGCCTCACCGAGGAGGAGCCGGTCGCCCGGATACGCAGCATCGTGCGGTTCACCACCGCCGATGCCGAGCCGGCCACGGTGAGCTTCGTGCCCGGCAGCCAGGGGATCGACCAGGCGCCGTCGGCGTCGAGCCGCAGCATCGCCTCGGTGACGCTGACCCGGGGACGGGCCCTGCTGCTCGACGCGCGCTGCTGGTTCCGCGTAGACAGCCCCTCGGCCTCGGTGGACGCACTGTTCCCGGTTCCTCGCGCCGCGAGCCTTTCGCGATGACGGCCGAGTCGACGACAGGCACGCTCCCCGACCCGGCAGCACCGTTCGCGGTGGTGGTCGACGTGCCCGGCGGCCAGGCCGCCCGAGCCGCGTACGCCCGGCTGCTCCGGGGACGTGCGCTGGTGCTGGAGCTGACCGACCCGGCTGAGACCGCCGACCCCGCGGCACGGGCGCAGGCGCGCCGTGCTCAGGAGGTCGCGATGCGCGCCATCGGCATGCAGTGCGTCCGTCTGGCGGCCTCGGCAGCCGGGGCCCCGGACGCCACGCGCTTCCACGCGTACGTGGCCGACGCCGCCGAACTGTGGCTGCCCGCGGCGATCATCGACGACGCCCGGACCCGCACGGCCTGCGCCGGGGTGGCCGAGGCCGCCCTGGCGACCGGCACGCGGATGGTGCTCTACATGAGCCTGGCCGAGGCACAGCGGCGTTTTTCGTCGGCCCACCGAGAGAGCGTTCTCTCGGAGTTCGACCAGGTCCTGAAAGACCGCCTGGGTGAAGGCTCCACGGCCGCCCGGCTCATCCGCATCCAGCCGTCGGCACTGGCCACCAAGCAGTCGATGGTCGCCGCCCATGATCCGGCGAGCGCCAACGACATCGATGACGAGCTATCATTTGAGCTGTCTGGTCCGGCCGCGACGGCGCTGCTCGCCGGACCTCGCGCGCGGTAGCCCTCGGAACACTCCTTCACTCAGACCTACCACCCGTTCGGAGGCGTGGCGTGATGCTGGCTGAACACGTATACGAACTTCGCACCCGCGGCTTCACCCGCATCGAGGGTGCCCTGTCGCCGGAGCGGGTCGCGCGGCTGCGCGACACCGTGGACCGGCTGCTCGAAGAGGACGACGCGACCTGGGGCCGCGAGCGGCTGCTGGAGATGGGGCAGCGCGGGGCCCTGCGCAACCTGTGCGACGTCGACCCGGTGTTCGAGGAGCTGCTGGCCGATTCGCCCATCTACCAGGTGATCGACCAGATCCTGCCCGACTACATCCTCAACTCGTACGACGCGCTGGTGCTGTTCCCCGGCGACGGCCGCTTCCCGTGGGACTTCCACACCGACGTCATGCCCTTCGTGGGCTCGGCCCTGCCGCCGTCCAGGAACATCGGCGTCAACTGCCTGTACTACCTGACCGACGTCGAGCAGCGCAACGGCGCGACCTGGATCGTGCCCGCGAGCCACCGCAGTGTGCTGCCCCAGCCCGACCCGGTGGTGCTCGGCGAGATCGCGATCCCCGCCGCGGGCGCCGCGGGCGATGCGCTGCTGTTCGACTCCCGGCTGTGGCACTGCTCGGGCACCAACGGCACCCAGGCCCGCCGGGCGGTCATCAAGGCGCTGTTCTGCCCACCCTGGTTCCGCCCGCAGATGGACTATTCCCGGTCGGTCCGCGACGAGGTGATGGGCCGGCTCGACGACCGGACCCGCGCGCTGCTCAACCGCGACCGGCGCCCGCCGGTGACGGTGGAGGAGCTGCGCGCCGCGCTGGCCGCGGGATGACGCCGACGCCGGACGGGCGCCGCCTCAGCTGGGACGTGGTGACCGGCGACGCGGTCAGGGACGTCTTCGACCAGAACTGGGACGCGCTGGCGCGGCTCAACCCGAAGGCCACCGCGTTCCAGTCCGCCGCGTGGCACCGCGCCTGGATCGAGGCGGTGGCCGCGGGCGAGGGCAAGGTCCCGCTGGTCGTCACGGCCGGTGCCGATGGCCGCACCGTCGCGGCGATGGCGCTGCAGGAGGACCTGACCGCGCCCCGGCCGGTGCTGCAACCGCTGACGGCACCGTGGGCGGACTACCACGACGCCGTCGGCGTGCCCGGCGACGAGGCCGGGTGGCGCACCCTGCTCGACGGCCTGGCCGCGGTGGCGAGCAGCCGCGGCGCCGAGCTGGAACTCGGCGAGCTGGTGCGCGGCGGCCTGCTCGACCGGGCCCTGCCGGGCGGGATCGAACGCGGGCAGGCGAGCCCCGTCTGCGGCATCGAGCTGGACGCGGAGGGTCATCTGCAGGCGCTGGCCGGCATGAAGGAGTACGCGGTGAAGCACCGGCGCCTGGCCCGCCTGGCCGAGCTGTCCTGCCGCCACTACCGGGAGCCCGCCGAGATCGAGTCGCGCCTGAGCCACCTGGTCGCGCTGCACCGGGCGCAGTGGGCCGGACGCCCGGAGGCGGTCGCGCCGTTCGACGATCTGGTCGAGGGCGGCTTCCGGGCGATGGTCCGCCGGATGGCGCCGGCGGGGCACCTGGTCTACACCGAGCTCAGCTCGGGAGACAACGTCATCGCCTGCTATTTCGGGATGCTCTGGGAGCGGTGGTACTGCGGGTACCGGACCGCTTACGACGCCGACTACTTCCGCTACTCGCCCGGTCATCTCATGCTCCGCGCGATGATCGACGACTTTCCCGGCCTGGGCATCACCTACCTGGACCTGACCCGGGGCGCCTACGCGTACAAGGCGGCCTATGCGAACCGGGCCGATCACAACACGAGGATGCGCGTCCGGGCCGCAGACCTCGTTCCCCAGCACCACTGACAGCAGAGGGAGAACCCGATGTATGTCCTGCCCTTCTGGAGCTACCGCCCCATCGAGAGCGGTTTCCTCATCAAGAACCATCTGGAGCGGCATTCCTTCGCCGCGCCCGCCCACTTCGTCGATGCGCTTGCCGGGGTGTACGAGACCGGGGCCCCGCCGGACGACGCGTCGCTGGCGATGGCGACCGACCACCGGATCCTCTTCGCGTCCAAGGACGCCGCCGACGAGTACGTCTCGGCGCTGGCGGCGTACCAGACCCGCGAGGTGCCGTTCATCGACCAGATCGAGATGACCAACCGCTGCCCCTACACCTGCCCGATGTGCCCGCGCACGGTCTCGATGACCCGCGACCTCGGCGACATGAAGATGGACCTCTTCCAGTCGATCATCACCCAGGTCGCCGAGCGGCAGCGCTACCTCGCCCTGCACCACTTCGGGGAGTCGCTGGTGCACAAGCACCTGCCGGACGCCGTCGCGTTCGCCCGCGACATGCGGGTCCGTACGGCGCTGTCGTGCAACCCGCCCAGCCTGCGGCCGGCGCTGGCCGAACAGCTGCTCAAGTCGGGCATCGTGAGCCTGCTGCTGTCGCAGGACTCGCTCGACCCGGAGACCTACCGCGGCATCCGCGGCCGCGTCGCCCGGGCCGGGCTGGCCGACACCCACATCCGCGAGCTGGTCCGCCTGCGCGACGAGGGCGGGTACGACACCGCCATCACCCTCCAGATGATCAACATGGAGGCGAACAAGTCCGAGGCCGACCGGTTCATCGAGTACTGCGCCGAGGTCGGCGTCGACCGCGGCGTGGTCATCCGGCTGGGTCGCTGGGACTTCGAGGACGAGTACATCGACCGGATCGGCGAGGTCACCGCGCCGGGGTACACCGCGCCGTGCTCGCTGCCGTGGAGCTCCATGGTGGTGCTGTGGGACGGGCGGGTCGTGCCCTGCTGCCACGACTACGACGGCCATGTGGTCCTGGGCGATCTGAGCCGCAACACCCTCGACGAGATCTGGCAGGACAAGCCGGCCCGGGAGTTCCGCGCGCGCAACGAGGAGTCCCAGTTCTGCCGCAAGTGCGCCTTCAGCAAGTGGTTCAAGGAGCAGCAGCGCGAGCGGGAGGGCTTCCGGTTCTTCCACCGGGAGCGGGCGGGCGAGGGCGAAGAGCGCAGCGAGTGGATCAACCCGGAGTCGGCCGGCTGGCGGGACGGCATCACCTGGTTCAACCGCTTCGACGTGCTGACCGGGGCGGCGGCCCAGTGACGGCACCACCCATCGGGATCAGCGGCACCGAGTTCCGCGGCGAGCACATCGACGTGCTGCTGGAGACCGCCGACAGCGTACGGGCGCAGGGAGTGGAGCTCTGGCACCCGGAGAACTTCACCGCCGCCGGAGCCGCGGACACGGTCGACCGGGTGAACCGGTGGTCGGGGCAGGTGTTCGCGGTCTCCTGCGGAGTGGAGGTCGCCGAGACCGCGGACGTGCCGCACACCGTCTCCCGCCTGCTCGAAGCGGTCGACGTGGCCGGTGAGGTCGGCGCGCCGAGGGTCAACACCTACTTCGGCGCACCCGGCTACCGCGACGACCGCCGGTCGGCGGAGGACTTCCTGCGTCACCTGGCGCCGGTGCTGGCGCGGGCCGAGCAGGCCGGGGTGACCATCGTGCTGGAGAACGAGTTCAACGCGTTCGCCCGCGACCACGTGCGCGGTGACCTCACCCGTCGCCCGGCGGCCCTGCTGCGGCTGCTGCGCGAGGCCGACAACCCGCACCTGAAGCTCAACTTCGACGCGGCCAACTTCTACTGCGCGGGCGTGGAGCCGTTCCCGTACGCGTACGGCTTGCTGGCTCCGCACGTCGACTACCTGCACGTCAAGGACATCCGGGTCGTCGATCCGGCGGCCGCGGACGCCGGAGACGGACTGTGGCGCCGCTTCGGCGACTACGGCGACCTCTATGCCACCGCGCCGCTCGGCGACGGCGCCGTCAACTGGCCCGGCCTGCTGCGGCGACTGGCCGCCGACGGGTACACGGGGCCGCTGACCCTGGAGCCGCACTCGGTGGACTCCCACCGCGGCGCCGCCTTCGCCCAGGCCGCCGACTGGCTACGCCGAACCATCGCAGATATCGAAGAGTATGGGAGCACAGCACATGTTCAGTAGCCGCATCAAGTTCGCCTACGAGCACCCGCGCCGGCTGCGGGTCGCGGTCGTGGGATGCGGGGGCCAGGCATACCGGAACATCCTCCCCTGTTTCCAGTACGCGCCGGTGGAGCTCGTGGCGGTCTGCGACGCGATCCCCGAGCGGGCCGAGGCGTACGCCCGCCAGTTCGGCGCCGCGGAGGTCTACCAGGACCTGACGGCCCTGCTGGAGTCGGCCGACGTCGACGCGGTGCTGCTGGCGACGGGCTACGACGAGGACGGGCGGCCGCGCTACCCGGAGCAGGCGAAGCAGGTGCTGCGATCCGGCCGGCACGCGTGGATCGAGAAGCCGCCGGCGGCCAGCAGTGCCGAGCTCGCCGAGCTGCACCGGGAGAGCACCGTCGCCGGCCGCCAGGTCGGCGTGGGCCTGATGAAGATGTTCTCCACGAGCGTGAACCGGGTCGCCCAGATCATCAGCCAGCCGGAGTTCGGCGCCCCGACCACGCTCTACCTCCGTGACCCCGAGAAGCTGCCGCCCGCCGCCGAGCGGAACAACCTGGACTCGATGCACTGGTTCCTCGACCACATCGTGCACCCGGCCTCGGTGCTCCAGCGCCTCATGGGTCCGGTACGGCGGCTGTACACCGAAGAGGGCCCGGACGGAGAGCCGATCTTCACGATCAAGTTCCAGAACGGCGCCGCCGGCGTCCTGCACATGCCGTGGGGCATGTCCGGCAACAGCCCCATGGAGCGGCTGGAGGTCGTCGGCCAGGGCGCGAACGTGGTGGTGGAGAACAACACCCGGATCACGTACTACCGGCCGGGCCACCGTGGCGTCGGCGACTACGAGTACGGCCGCATCCCGGACTTCACCAGCGAGCTCGACGTGGCACCGCTGCACTGGGAGATGGACTCCTACTCCGGCCAGCCCTACAACCTGAACCTCTTCGTGCAGGGGTACGCGCAGGAGATCATCTACTTCGCGACGCAGCTGCTGGCGGGCAAGGACATCGAGATCGCCGGGCTCCGCGACGCGTGGCACGTCATGCGCTTCTACGAGGCGTGCGCACAGGCGTCCAACCAGGTCGTCGAGTTCACCGAGACGTTCGAGTCGGCCGTGGAGCGCAGCGCGCCGTGACCACCCCGAACCTGCCCATCGACCTGGCGCGGCTCAACTGGATGGGCGTCGCCCAGCGGCTGAGCCGCGACGTCAGGATCGTCATCCCCATGGGCGCCACCGAGGAACACGGCTATCTCAGCCTGGCCAGCGACACGATCTTCGCCGACTACGTCACGGGACGCGCGTGCGCCGCCGCCGACGTCACCCGGACCCCGGTGATCCCGTTCGGCCCGTCGGCGTTCGGCATCCACTTCCCGGGCACGCTGTCGATGCGCACGAGCACCATGTGCGCGGTCGTCGAGGACATCATCGACTGCCTGTACCGGCAGGGATTCCGGCGGCTCGTGTTCGCGACCGGCCACGGTGGCAACGAGGTCGTCACGGCGGTCCTGTCGGAGGCGCAGCTCGACCGCGACCGGCTGTCGGTCTACTACTACAACTGCTGGGACGGCATGCGCGAGGAGTCGCGCCGCATCTCCACCGAGCGGGGCTTCGGCATCTGCGACCACGCCGCCTGGTACGAGGTCCAGCGCGACACGCGCGTGGGCCCGATCCCGTCTAACGGGCGCCAGCCGGTCCCGAGCGATCCGGACTTCCCCATGTTCCCGCTCAACCCGCGGACGGCGCGGCAGCACCTCCCCGACGGTGTCGTGTCCGGCCCGTACGACATCGGCGACGACGACCTGACCGCGCAACTGCGCGAGGGCTGCGTCAAGCACTTCGAGGCGTTCCTGCGTTCACTGCCGCCGACCGAGCCGGCGTCCTGAAAGGGATCACGTTGACATCCATAGACCTGCTGTTCGAGCACCTGGCCGAGCACGACGCGAAGTTCCGCCGCTCCGTGTCCCTGATCCCGAGCGAGAACGCCATCTCTCCGCTGTCGCGGCTGGCGTTCCTGTCCGACGCCTACAGCCGGTACTTCTTCGACGAGCACGAGGCGTTCGGCCGGTGGAGCTTCCAGGGCGGCAGCATCGCCGGCCGGATCCAGCAAGAGGTGCTGGTCCCGACGATGCAGCGGCTGGGCAAGGCGAGCTTCGTCGATGTCCGCTGTGTCAGCGGGCTCACCGCGATGACGACGGCCATCGCCGCGTTCGGCGGGGCCGCCGGCGAGGTGATGCTGTCGGTGCCGGTCGCCAACGGCGGCCACCCCGACACCGCGTACGTCGCCGACCGGTTCGGCCTGCGCACGCTCGGGGTGCCCTTCCGCGACTGGGCCACGATCGACCTGGCCGCGCTGGCCGACCTGGTGGCCGCCGAACGGCCGCGGCTGGTCTACCTCGACCATGCCACGACGCTGTTCCCGCTGGATCTCACCGAGGTGGTGCGCACCATCCGGCAGGCGTCGACCCGGCCGGTGCACATCCATGTCGACACCAGCCACGTCAACGGCCTGATCTGGGGCGGGGTGATGGACAACCCGCTGGAGTGCGGCGCGGACAGCTACGGCGGCTCCACCCACAAGACGTTCCCCGGGCCGCACAAGGCGGTGCTGTTCACCAACGACGCGGCGGTGAGCGACCAGCTCACCGGCGCGGCGGTCAACATGATCAGCCACCAGCACCTCAGCGACGTCATCGCGCTGGCGATCGCGGCGGTCGAGTTCGTCGAATGCGGCGGCCGGGAGTACGCCGCAGCGGTCCTGGCCAACGCTCGCACGTTCGCGGCGGCGCTGGACCGCGAAGGCCTGGCGGTGCAGGGCCACGACGGTGAGTTCACCCGCAACCACCAGGTGTGGTTGGACACCGCGGCGGGCCCGGACCCGCATGAACTCTCGACCCGGCTGTTCGAGGCCGGAATCGTGGTCAACCCGTACAACCCCCTGCCCAGCCTGGGGCGCGCGGGTGTGCGCATGGGCGTCAACGAGGCGACCCGCATGGGCCTGTCGTCGGACGGCATCGACGTGCTCGCCTCGGTGATCGGCCGCATGGCCCGCGAGGGCGCCGCGCCGAAGACGGTGGCCGCCCAGGTGCGGGAGCTGCGGGAAGGGATGTCTCCGCGTTACTGCTACGGCCCGGAGGTGCTCGAGGCGAAGCTCGCCGCCCTGGTGTCACCCGGTGCGGATGCGGAGTCGCTGCTGCCGAAGCAGCTGCGGGAGTTCCTCTACTCATGACAGCCGACGTGTCACCCTCCGGAAACACCCTGGTGTTCCTCAACGGCGGCCTGGGCAACTTCGTCATCGCGGCGCCCGTGCTCGCCGCGCTGGCGGCCGCCCGGCCGGGCAGCCGGTTCCACCTGCCCGAGCACGACGTCCTCGGCCAGCCGTGGTTCACCGACGCGCTCGGACCGTCCGGCCTGGCGGCGACGTACCCGCCGCTGTGGCGCCGCTGCCAGCCGGACGACATCCCCGCGATGCTGGAGTTCATGGCCGGCAACGGGGTGACCACGCTGCTGAACTTCCGATGCGAGTGGATCGGTGCCGATGGGCGCTACCTGGCCTTCCGGGAGCAGGCGCGGCGGGCCGGCATCGAGTGCCTGGACTTCCACCAGCTGCCGCCGGCGGAGCAGGTCAAGCCGATCGCCGAGCAGATGGTGTCGGTGCTGGCGCGGGCCGGCGTCGAGCTGCCCGAACCCGACTGGGCGTTCCTGTCGCACCTGCGGCAGGGGCGCCGGCCCAGCGGCATCGGCTGCTACGTGGGGGCCAGCACGGGCGTGAAGCGCTGGCAGGCGGCGCGCTGGAACGACTGCGTCGCGCACCTCGCCCGGCTCACCGACGGGGAGATCACGATCGGTGCGGGGCCGGTGGAGGCCGAGCGCAGGCTCGCCGCGCGCGTCGTCTCCGACTCCGGCGGGCTGGCCCGGCCGGTGGAGTTCTCCGACGTACGGGCGCTGATCGACTGGATCGCCGGGCTGGAGGTGCTGGTGTCCAACGACACGCTCGCCGTCCACCTGGCCGCCGGCCTGGGCTGCCCGGTGGTCGCGCTGTACCTGGCGACCGACGGGCGCATCTGGTCACCCGTGACGCTGCCCGGCCGGCTGGAGGCGGTGCAGAGCGCGACGGCGCTGCGCTGCCGCGCGATGAAGCCGGACGGCACCTGCCGGCGCTTCTACCTCGGCTGTCCCGCGCCATGCCGCAACGCCGTGAGCGCCGCCGACGTCGTCAGCGCCGCGGATCGAATCCTGGAACGCGTCGGCTGAGCACCGGCGACACGACCAACGAACAGGCGGGACACATGCGTAGAAAACTCGTGGCGATCCTGGGCGGCCGGCTGGAGAACACCGGGCCAGAGGCCATGGCGTTCGCCGAGGCGATCGGCCGGGAGCTGGCGCAGCGCGGGTACGGGCTGGTCACCGGTGGTGACGGCGGTATCGCGAACGCGGCGTGCAAGGGTGCGGTGGAGGCCGGCGGCCAGACCATCGCACTGCTGAAGTTCAACAAGCCGACCGACTGCGGGCCGTACACCACCTGGGCGATCCCGACCTCCATGGACCTGGCCCGCAGCAACCCGCTCAACTGGGCCGGGGACGGCATCATCGCCTTCGACGGCAGGTTCGGCACGATGGGGGAGATCGCGCTGGCGCTGGACACCGAGCGTCCCCTGGTGGTCACCGGAGATCCGACCCTGCTCACCGATGCGGCCTTCGACGTGCCGACGTGCCGGGTCATCCGCGGCAACGCCCTGGCGAACGTCATGCTCGTGGTGGACACGTTGGAGAAGCTGATGGACGACGCCGTCGTGCCGCCCACCCGGCCGGACGCCACACCCGGCCTGCCCTGAGTCCCCAGTACTATGCGTTCGTGGGAAACACGCAGCCCAGACGCTGGCAGGTCGCCGCGCCCCTGACCGAGCCGGCCCGCGACACGTCGCGCGTGGAGCTGGCCGCTTCCCACCTGTCGCACGGATCGCCGGCGGGGCGGTGCTCGTGGTTCCACGAGGTCATGGAGACCACACCCGCCACCGCCGACGCCGTGGACGTCTGGCCGCCCGCGTACCGGGGCAAGGCGCTCGTGAAGGTGCTCGCCTGGCTTGTCACGGAGCGGCTGGCCGGCCAGGACGCCTGGGTCACCTGGCACATGGACAAGCAGCAGGGCCCCGACTCGATCGGTCGCATGCTGGAGGGCCTCGGCTGGACGGAGTTCTCCCGGCGGCGCGAGCTCCGCATGACGCACCTGCGGGGCCGCCCGCCGGCCACGGCGGAGCTGCCGCAGGCCGCCGAGTTCAGCGCCCGCATCGGCGCGACGGATCTCGTGTTCGAGGCGGACTACGGCGTCTTCTCGCCCCGGTCCGTCGACGACGGCACCGCCCTGCTGGCCGAGGTGGCCCTGGCGGAGAAGCCCGTGCAGACCGTGGCCGACATCGGTGTCGGCTACGGCCCGCTCGCGATCGCCCTGGTCCGGGGCGGCGTCGCCACCGACGCCGTCGCCACCGACATCGACTCGGTCGCGTTGTGGCTGGCCCGCCGCAACGCCGTACGCAACGGCGTGACGATGACCGTGACCTGCGATCCCGATCCGCTGGCTGTGCCGCCGACCGCGCTGACGGTGTGCAACGTGCCGACGCACATCGACGCGGCGCAGAGCCGGGCGCTCATGTCCGGGCTGATCACTCGCAGCCGGTCGGGCCGGCTGCTGATCGTCGTGCACCGCAGCCTCGAAGGGCGCTACGCCGCGCATCTCAAGAATGCCGGGCTCGACATCGAGCGGCACCCCGGGCCCGCGCACACCGTGCTCGCGGTGACCGGCGGTGAGTGAACCGGGGCCGGTGTTCGTCGCGGGCACCCTGGCCGCGCCCCCGGAAGCCGGTCGTCCCGGCCTGCTCTGCGACCGCGACGGGACCATCATCGAAGACCGCCCCGCCTACGTCCGCGCGGAGACCGACCTGGCGCTGCTGCCTGGCGCGGTGCCCGCGCTGCTGCGGGCGCAGCGCGCCGGCCTGCTGGTCGCCATGGTCTCCAACCAGTCGGCTGTGGGGCGCGGCCTGCTGACCCATGCCGAGATGATCCGGCTGCACCTGGCGCTCACCCACCGGCTCGCCGCCGCCGGGGTGGAGATCGCCGGGAGTTTCCTGTGCCCGCACCGGCCCGAGGCGGGCTGCCCGTGCCGCAAGCCGGCCCCGGGTCTGGTCACCGCCGCGCTGGACCGGTTCGCGCTGGATCCCGGCAGGTCGTTCGTGGTCGGCGATGCCGTGCGCGACATGGCGGCCGCGCGGGACGCGGGGGTACGCGGGCTGCTGGTCGGCACCGGACACCCGCACTCCGCCGAGGAACTGCGCGCGCAGGCGGGCCTGTTCGCCGGCACGCAGATCGTGCCGGATCTGCCGGCGGCGGTCGAGGTGGCCGTCGCGGCGCTGGCCGGGGCCGGACGGGAGCGGACGTCCTCTGCTCAGGCCACCGCGGCTGCCCGGAAATCCGCGTAGAGGCGCTCGGCGGCCGCACGCACCTGCTCCTGGGTCAGCCCGTCGAGATCGAGCGCGCCGGTCAGCCGGGTCATGTCCGCGCAGGTCCAGTACTGGTACCGGTCGGCGATCGGGTTCGGCACCAGGCGCACCCGCAGCTCCTCGCCGCCACCGAAGTCGGCACACCACCTCAGCAGCGTCGCGAAGGTCACCGGCCGGCCGGAACCGAGGTTGTACACGCCTGACGGCACACCCCGGTCGATGATGCGCAGCACCACGTCGGCGAGCCACCGCACGGGCACGTAGTCGCGGCTGGCCTCCAGTGTGTCGGCGAACAGCCGCGGGGCCTCCCGCCGGGCCGCGGTGCGCAGCAGCTGGGAGAGGATCGAGGCCATCGACCCCTTGTCCTGCTCGCCGGAGCCGAACACGTTCGTGTAGCGCAGCCCGGCCCAGCGCAGGCCGTCGGGTGCCTTTTCGAGCATGATCCGGTCGAACGCCAGCTTCGACCGGCCGTAGAGGTTCAGCGGCCCGCTGCACAGCGCGGGATCGTCGACGTCGTCCTCGCCGACCGGGACCGGCTGCCGGATGGTGCCGTACACGCTGGACGAGGAGGCGTACACGAGCAGGGTGTCGCTCGCGGCGCACGCCTCGGCCAGGGCCAGGCATCCGTCGATGTTGACCCGCTGGAGTTCGTCCCAGTCGTCGGCGAGCGTGCTGGTGATGGCGGCCTGGTGCAGGACCGCGGCGAAGCGACCGGCGCGCACCTGCTCCAGCACCTGCGAAGCGGCGAAGTCGGCGACGAGGTGACCGCCGCGGGAGCCCTCCGGGGCGGGCCGGACGTCGACGCCGACCGCCTCGATGCCTGCCTCGTCGAGCGCGGCGACCAGGTTGCGGCCGACGAAGCCACCGGCACCGGTCACCAGGACCGCCTTCACGCCAGCGCCCCTTCCATCAGGTGCTGCCGGTGTCCGGCGGCGCGGCCGGCGGCGTGCGCGGCATCGGTGAGCTCCATGACGAACGGTTCGGCGCCGACGAGCAGGTCGCGGTCGAGTGACGTGCCTTTGAGGCCGGCGTGGGCCAGCGACCGCCAGGCGGCGGCGAGCAGGTCCGCGCGGACCGCGCCGGGGGACTCGCCGAGCGGCTTGAGCGGGACCCGCCCGCTCGCGGCCAAGAACCCGATCAGGTACGCGGTGGCCCAGAGCGACGTCAGGAAGCCGGTCGGCAGCGTGGGCCGGTCTCCGGTGGCCGTCCGCACGGCGAGGTGTGCGGTCAGCTCGTCGTCGACCGTCCTGGGATCGATCCCGAGGCCGGCCATGGCCTCGATCCAGTGCAGCCGCCGCCACGCGCCGTCGGCCCCCTGCGCCATGCAGTGGCCCACGCCCTTCGAGAAGAACGGCAGCAGGTCGACCATGCCGGCCAGGATCTCCCCGTGGCCGCGCGGCGCGAAGGTGCCCCGCAGGGCGCCGTCCTGGTGGGCGTTGCCCGTCAGGCTGCCGCTGTCGATGTGGTCCACCAGCGAGGGCACGGAGAGGATCCCGGGAATCCGGTACATCGACAGGAAGTCCGACAGCACCTCGTCGTCCTCGCGCCGGAACGCGCGCACCGGCTCGACGAACTCGCACAGCGCCGCGATGTGGCGCACCGGCAGCACCACGGCCTGGCAGGGGAAGTACTCGCTGGAGACGGCCTCCGTCCAGTGCGCGCCGGCGGCGGCGGCCAGGCGGAGCATCGCCCCGTTCAGGGAGTCGAGGTGGGCGAAGAACCCGAGGACGGCGTCCGGGAACAGGGCGATCCCGCGCCGCACCGCGGACAGCAGCTCCTCGCGGTCGGCATCGACGTCGTCCTGGAGCACGAGGTGGTGGGTCGCCTCCGGGGCGTGCGCCCGCCAGGCGTGCACCGCCGTACGCAACGGGCTCGGCGTGCCGGTGAGGTCGGGATCGGTCACCACCGTCGCCGGCGCCATCGCCTGAGCGATCCGCGCCGCCTGCGCGGCCCGCTTCGGGTGCGACATCACGACGATGCTGAGCGCGATCCCGGCTTCCAGGGGGACGGCAGTCACTGCCCACATCCGTTCCCGACCAGCTTCACCAGCCGGTCAACTGTCAGGCGATGGTGGATCTTGTCGTCCACCAGGGTCAAGCCGCGCAGGGCGGCCCGGTTCTTGGTGCCCAGGCGGAACATCTCGGCCCGCACCAGGTGCTGATGCCAGGCGCGGCCCTGGCCGAGGGAGAGCGCCCGGCTCGGGGCGACGCGCCCGGTGTCCATGCCGTCGACGGCCACGATCGCGGTCGCCCAGGCCGGTGGCCGCCAGTACGGCGGCCAGTCGATCACCGCGGGCCCGAGCGGCTCGGCGAACAGCACGTTGCCCGCGAGATCCGGATGGACGAGCTGGCACGCGTCCGTGACGGGGGTGCGCAGCGCAGCCAGCTGCCGCAGCTCGGCGACGTACGGCCCTTCGCTCGGCAGCTGCTCCTCCTCCCACGCGAGCCGGTCGCCGTAGCGCCAGGGGTCGTCGCACCGGTCCAGCAGATCCGGGCGGGGCAGGTGGGCGACAGCGGCATGGAACGCCGCACCGACCGCGGCGATCTCGGCGACGCGATGATCCGCGGCGGTGCCGGCCACGAAGCGCCAGGCCGACCAGTTACGCACGATCCAGCCGTCGGCCGCGGCGACGGGACGGGCGACGCGGAAGCTGCCGTCGGTCTCCAGCCGGTCGAGGACCTCGGCGCACCAGGCCGCCTCGACCGCGTCCACGACGGGCTTGAGGATCACGTCACCGGCGCGCCAGGTCACCCCCTGGCCACCCGGCTGCGGCACCGGGGCGGTGTCGATGCCGAACGCGCTGATCACGGCGGCAGGTGGCGCCAGGGCCGTCATCCCGCGCTCGCGGCGATGATGGCGTCGAGCTCGCCCGGCGTGAGCGAGGCGTCCGCCGCGCGAGCGCTGTCCTGGATGGACTCCGGGCGGCTCGCGCCCGGAATCGGAATGACCACGTCACCCAGGCTCAGCATCCACGCCAGGCAGACGCGCTGCACGGACCAGCCGCGGGCGGCCGCGATCGTCCGGAAGGCCGCCGAGCGGTCGGGTTCGCCACCTCGTACGGCGAGACCGCCCAGCGGAGCCCACGGCAGGAAGGCGATGCCCGTGGCGGCGCAGTGCGCCAGCTCGGCGTTCGAGTCGCGGTGCACCGCGGAGAACCTGTTCTGCACACTGGCCACGGTGACCAGGGTCCGGGCGGCCTCGATCTCGGCGACCGTGACGTTGGACAGCCCCACCATGCGCACCTTGCCCTCCCGCTGAAGGTCGGCGAGCGCACCCACCGACTCCAGGAACGGGACCGCCGGGTCGACCGCGTGCAGCTGGTAGAGGTCGACGGCGTCGCGGCCCAGTGCCCGCAGTGACGCCTCGCAGGCGGCCCTGAGCCGTTCCGGCCGCGCGTCGCGGTGGTACGCGCCGTCGTCCGTGCGGTACATACCGCCCTTGGTCGCCACCATGACGGCATCCCGGTCGGCGGGCGGCAGGGCGGCCAGCGCCTGCGCGAGGAGCTGTTCGTTGTGCCCGTGCTCGCGCTGCCCGATGCCGTAGCAGTCCGCCGTGTCGATGAGCGTGACACCTTGCGCGACCGCGGCATGCACCGTACGCAGTGCCTGGGCGCGGTCCGGCCGCCCCTCGACCGACAGCGGCAGGGCACCCAGCCCGATCGCGCCCACGGTCCGGTCGAGGATCGTTCTCTGCTGCATGACATCCATCTCGTGATCGGCTGTGCCCGTCAGGCCGAGGCGGTCGGGACGTCCCCGACCAGCCCTCGACCGCGGACGGACATCAGGGTGATGCCGGTCTCGGTCCGCCACGAGCGGGCCTCCCCCTCAGCCCACAGCGCGACGTCGCCGACACCGACCTCGAACCACTCGCCTTCGCCTCCGCGCATCCAGCCGTGGCCGGCGATGACGGTGCACATCTGGTCGCGGCGCCCCTCGTGCACCGGGATGCCGCCCGCACCGATCACTCGCATGATGTCGCAGGCGACGTCATCGACTCGCGCCGCTTCGGCGAGCGGCCCGTTGAACGCCGAGACGCAGCCCGGCAGCGCCGCCGGGACGGGTGTGATGTCTGCCGCGCGGAACAGTCGCATGGTCGGGACGCTGTGCCGTCAGCCGTGCACCGTGGTGACGGCGGACCGGAACTTGGCCGCCACCGTGGCGATCTCGTCGTCGGTGCTCTGCACCGTGGCGCCGAACCCGGTGGCGGAGTAGGAGTCCGCGGAGCCGGTCGACAGCGCGATGGTCCGGGCCAGCAGCGAGTCGGTGTTCGGCAGGCTGCCTGGCTCGTAGCTGCGCGCGTTGCCGGCGTCGGGCCGGTGGAACGGGCGCGATCCGCCCGGCTTGTCCATGGTGCGCAGCTGGCCCATGTTGCCGTAGTAGTGCCGCCCCGAGGACAGCAGCGTTCTCGTGCCGAGCAGTCCGGCGACCTCGTCGGCGAACCCGGCGTCCGGGAAGATGTAGGCCAGCGCCAGGGCGCAGTCGCCGGCCGGGTCCACCAACCTGCGGCGCGTCACGCCCGGCAGGTCGCCGATCTCGGCCGCCAGCTTGTTCTTCACCTCGCGGGTCCGGGCCAGGATCTGGTCCAGCTTGCGGATCTGCGCGAGGGCGAGCGCCCCGGCGAAGTCGGGCATCCGGACGTTGAGCCCGAAGATGGCGTTGTCGTCCACCGTGCCGTCGCGCATTGGCGCAAATCCATGATCGTGGATAGCGTACGCGCGGCGATAGAGCGCTTCCCCATTGGTCAGCAGGAAGCCGCCCTCGCCCGATGTGATCACTTTGAAGTAGTTGAGCGAGAAGGCCCCGCAGTCACCGATCGACCCCAGCCGGCGGCCGTGCTGGCTGCCGCCGCATGCCTGAGCCACGTCCTCGAGCAGGAACAGCCCGTGCTCCTTGGCGACAGCGCCGAGGCGGTCCAGGTCGGCGCCGGCGCCGAGCATGTGCACCGCGATGATGCCGCGCGTCCTGGGCGTGATCTTCCGGGCGACGTCGTCGGGGTCCAGGTTGAGCGTGTCGTCGATCTCGGCGAGAACCGGCGTGGCTCCGGCGAAGACGACACTGGCCATCGACGCGATGAAGGTGTAACCGGGCACGATCACCTCGTCGCCCGGCTGGACACCGAGCGCGCCGAGCGCTGTGATCAGCGCTGACGTGCAGCTGTTGACGGCGAGGCAGTGCGGCGCGTCGAAGAGGGACTCGACCTCGCGCTCGAACTGGTAGACGAAGGAGGTGTCTCCGGGTAGACCGTACCGATACCGGGTGAGCGTGCCCTCCAACGACTTGATCACATTGGCGGTTTCCTCTTCACCGAAGAACATGCGCCCAGGACCCGACATGCGACTACCTCCCCCGTAAAGAGCAGCATGTGAATAAGTACATGCGCTCGTCGCATGCCTACAATGCAGAGCCGGGTACGCGATGTCAAGATCCGATCTGGCACGTCGATCACGCCCGCACCGTCGCGAACAGTTGCCGCACAGGATCTTCGGCTACCATCCAACCTGGACTTATCGGTTCCGCACGGCGCCGTCGGGATCGATGCACCACTGGGTGTCGATTGACACGTCGACGTCCGTTGATCATAATTCAGAGCGCGTTCGCGATGGATGTCCATCGTTTAACGTCTATGGCGACCATCGGTTGCCTGACTTTAGATGCCACGGGGGGCATGACATGACCGGCGGCGAGGGGCGCACTGTGCCCGAGGCCCATGCAATCGACAACAGTGACTGGAAAACCGGTCGCGCGCATGTCAGCGACGTGATGGCGTCGCTGGCTCAGCTGCCGCTGGCGACCCTGAAGGGCTGGGGCGAGCGGCTCTACGCGGTCCTCGACGGCGGGGGCCGGCTGCTGGTGGGCGGCAACGGCGGTTCGGCCGCCGAAGCACAGCACCTGACCGCCGAGCTGGTCGGCCGGTTCCGCGACGACCGCCGCCCTTTCTCGGCGATCGCCCTGCACAGCGAGTCGTCGAGCGTCAGCGCCATCGCCAACGACTACTCCTGGGACGAGGTCTTCGCCCGCCAGGTCCGCGCGCACGGCCGGCCCGGCGACATCGTGCTGCTGCTCTCCACGTCGGGGGCGAGCCCCAGCGTGGTGCGCGCGGCCCAGGCCGCGCGCAGCGGCGGCATGGCGGTGTGGGCGCTCACCGGCCCGTCGCCGAGCCCGCTGGCGGCGGCGGCCGACGAGGTGGTCGCCATCGACGCCCCCGTCCCCGCCGTGCAGGAGTGCCACCTGACCGCGGTGCATCTCATCTGCATGGCCTTCGAGGGAGCGCTCTCTCGGGACGGGGCCGACGATCGCGCGCCGGCCGAGCCGGCGACCCTTGCGTTGCCCCCGCAGGCCCGCCCGCCGGCAGCCGAGTCGCTGCGTCATCCGGTGCTGACGACGCGACCCGCCGCGCCGCGCGGCCGATCGCGCGCGCACGCGGACCGGATCGTCGTGATCGGCGACACCCTGCTCGATCGCGACACCACCGGCCAGGTGAACCGCCTGTCGCCGGAGGCGCCGATCCCGGTCGTGGAGGCGATGTCCACGGTGAGCCGGCCCGGCGGCGCCGGGCTCACCGCGCTGCTGGCCGCCCACTACGGCAAGCAGGTCGTGCTGATCACGGCACTGGCCGACGACGACCCGGCGGACGACCTGCGCCGGATGCTGCGCGATGCCGGCGTCGAGCTGATCGACCACGGTCTGACCGGCACGACTCCGGTGAAGTCACGCATCCGTGCGGCCGGCCGTTCCCTGCTGATGCTCGACGGGGCGCCCCCGCCCGGCCGGATAGTGCGGGAGCTGTCCACGGAGGGCGCGGCGGCGATCGCCGCCTCGGGCAGCGTGATCGTCTCCGACTACGGCCGGGGCATCACCTCCGTCGCCTCGGTGCGGTCGGCACTGGCCGAGGCGGCCAGCCGCGTGCCCCTGGTCTGGGACCCCCACCCGAAGGGCGCGGCCCCGGTGCCCGGCGTACGCGTGGTGACACCCAACGCCCGCGAAGCCGCCCACTTCACCGGCACGCCGCAGGGCGGCGACCTGAACGCGCAGACACAGCAGGCGCGCGAGCTGGTCCGGCGCTGGTCGGCCGCCTCGATCGCCGTGACCCTCGGCGACCGTGGCGCGATGCTGGTGGAGGACCAGGATCTGCCGGCACTGGTGGTGCCGGTGCCCGAACGTGCCGCCGGGGCCCGGCCGGCCGACTCCTGCGGGGCCGGGGATGTCTTCGCCGCCAGGACGGCGGTGCAGCTCGCCGACGGTGCGCTGCTGTCGGAGGCGATCATCGGGTCCGTCTGGGCGGCGTCGGCCTACGTCACCGCCGGCGGACCGGCGGGGCTCGCCGCGGCGACCCCTGTGCGCGAGGCCGCGGACGGCAGGAGCGTCGACGCGCTGGAGCTGGCTGCGCGGGTGCGGGCCGCCGGCGGCACGGTGGTCGCCACGGGTGGATGCTTCGACCTGCTGCACCGTGGGCACATCTCGCTGCTGGAGCAGGCCCGCCAGCTCGGCGACTGCCTGATCGTGTGTCTCAACAGCGACGAGTCCGTGTCCCGCCTCAAGGGGCAGAGCCGTCCGGTGGTCACCATGCCCGACCGGGCCCTGGTGCTCAGCGCGCTGCAGTCGGTCGACGCGGTGGTGGTGTTCGAGGAGGACACCCCGCTGCGGCTGCTGGAGCGGTTGCGACCGCACATCTTCGTCAAGGGCGGCGACTACTCGAACATGGTCATCCCCGAGGCGAAAGCCGTCCGCGCGTGGGGTGGCGAGGTGGTGACGGTCCCCTATCTCGCCGGGCGGTCCACCAGTTCGCTCATCACGCGGGCGGTGCGCGGCGCGAACGCCTGACACGCCGATCCGGGAGGCGGACCCGGTGCCCGGCCGGCGGCGACCGCAGTGGTGGTGCCGCCACATACGTCATGACCCTCGCTGACCGCGGCACCGCCGCGGTCGCGTGCAGCCGCTCTCGCGGTGCCGGCCCGCTGACCGACGCGTTGCGCCGTCGGTCCGGAGGTAGCGGTGCCGGCCGCGGAACGGTCTGCCATCGGTTGAGAAAGGAAGACCGACATGTCATCCGGTCAACAGTTCACCCTGCGCACCATCATCATGGCCCACCCCGACCGGGCCGCTCAGGCGGCCGCGCTCGCGCGGCACGTCCCCGGAGCGGAGGTCGTGTTCGACCCGGAACCCGACGGCCGGCGGGACTCGATGCGCGCGACGTACGCCGCCTGGTCGGCCGGCGTTGCCGACGCGACCCACGTCCTGGTGATCCAGGACGACGTCATACTGTCGGACACGTTCCTGCCGACCGTCCTGGCCGGGATCGAGTTGCTGCCCGACGCGGCGCTGGCGTTCTACGCCCACAACGACTCCCCCAACGGAGCGCTGATCAGGCTGAGCGCCGCGGCCGGCGCCGACTGGGTCGAGGCGATCACCGAGGCCGACTATCTCCCGTGCCAGGCGGTGCTGATGCCGGTGCCGCTGGTCCGTCGACTCACCGAGTTCATGCGACCGCTGGTCGGACTGCGGTTCGACGACGACGACGTGCTGGCGCAGTTCCTGACCACGGCGGGCGTCCCGACCTACCTGAGCGTCCCGTCGGTGGTGAACCACGGCCAGTTCGTGAGCCTGATCGGCAACGACGAGCGCAGCGCGGCGCTCTACTCGCACTTCCACCCCGCGAGCGCGGGCTCGGGGCAGCGGCTCGCGCACTCCGTGACCGCCTGTCCCTACTTCTCCAAGGGCGTCGCCTACTGCATGCTGCGGGTCGACGACGGCACGCACGACGCCTGGCGGCAGGCGCACTGGCTCGACGCCGTCCGCTGGCTCGGGTTGGACCGCGCTGTGATCGAGGAGGGATTCGAGCAGCACCGCGCCGCCGACGACCAGGTCCCGGCACTGGTCGACCACATCGGCCTGGCCTACGTTCACGGCATCTGGGTCACCGCCTACCTCACCGGTCACGTACTCCGCACCGGAGCGGTTCCGGTGCGCCGGCTGACGGACGGTGCCACGACGCCCGTCTCGTCCGACCTGCTGATCGACGGCTGGGCGGCCATGGGCGAGGGCGGCCTGTTCGGCACGCTGCTGCATCCCCGCTCGCTGGACGGCTGGGGTAAGGCGGTCAGCGCGGTGGCGCAGGCCGCTTACGAGGCGGCGGGCGGGCCGACGCCATGAGCACCCGGTCGCGCCGCGCGGACCGCGGCCCCGGAAGCGCCTCGCCTACCGCCGCCTGGTGGCGAGACGCGGTCCAGCCGCGGCTGGACATCGCACGCCACGTTCCGCACGTCGGTGCGGGCCTGATCGCCGTGGTGACGGCGGTCAACGTCGCGCTCGGCGTGCTCCCCATCGTCTTCGTGATCACGTCGAGCGTCATGGTGGGGCTCGTACCGGCCGCGATCGAGCAGGGGACGGGCTCGCCCAGCTGGACGAGGATGATCTACATGTTCCTCGCGGCCGCCGGCGCCTTCCTGGGCCGGCAGGTGCTGACACCGCTGCAGATCGCGCTCGGTGAGCTGGTGAAGCGGCGGGTCGACGGCCGGGTGATCGACGAGATCGTCGCGGTCGCGCTGCGCAGCCCGGGAATCGCCGTGATGGAGGACCAGGCTGCTCTCGACGACCTCAAGCTGGCCACGTCACGCCTGGAACACGGCACCGAGACCCCGGGCATCGCCACGGCCGGTCTGCTGGCACTGGCCGCCCGCTACCTCCAGCTCGCCGGGTTCACCGGCATCGTCGTGTGGGCGGCGGGCTGGCCGGCCGGGCTGGCGCTGCTGGCGACGGTCCTGCTGTTCCGACGCGGTCAGCGCGGCGGTCTGCGGCGCTTCTCGAAGGTGTGGGAGGAGGTCGCCGGGCTGATCCGGCGCGGGGACTACCTCCGCGAAGTGGCCACCGGGCCGGGTGCGGCCAAGGAGGTCCGCATCTACGGGCTGCACCGCTGGCTGACCAGCCACTACCAGCGGGTCTCGATGGAGCGGTTGCGGACGATCTGGCGCTGGCGGCGACGGGTCTACCTGCAGCCTTACCTCTACTACTCGGCGCTGGGTGTGCTCGGGGCGACCTATGTCGTCTTCACCCTGACCGACGGGGTGGCAGCGGGCACCGTCTCGCTGACGGCGCTGTCGATGGGGCTGCAGGCCGTCATCGCCGGGCTCATGCTGGGCGCCGCCTATCCGGAATCGGACGTGCCGACGCAGTTCGGCATGGTGGCCGAGAGCGGGCTGCGCCGTTTCCAGGCCCGGGTCGCCGAGGACCTGCCGCACACGGCCGCGGGAGCCGGGTCGGGCGACGCGACAGGCCGCCCGGCCAGGTCGGTCCGCTTCGTCGACGTGTCCTTCGCCTACGCCCCGGACTCCCCGAACGTGCTCGACGGGCTGGATCTGGAGCTGCCGGCGGGCCGGTGCACCGCGATCGTCGGCGTCAACGGCGCGGGCAAGACGACGCTGGTCAAGCTGCTCACCCGGCTGTACGAGCCGACGAGCGGGCGGATCGAGGTCGACGGCGCGGACCTGCGCTCGTACGACGTCGACGGCTGGCGGCGCCAGGTGAGCGTGGTCTTCCAGGACTTCATCCGCTACGAGCTGTCGCTGGCCGACAACGTCGCGTACGGCGCACCGCACGCGGCCCGGGACGACCGGGAGATAACCGCGGCGCTGGCCGACGTCGGGCTGCTCGGCCTGGCCGAGGAGCTGCCGCTGCGGCTCGACACCCCGCTGTCCCGGCTGTACCCCGGCGGCATCGATCTGTCCGGGGGCCAGTGGCAGCGCATCGCCATCGCCCGCGCCATGTACGCCCTGCGCACGGGTGCGCGCCTGCTGGTGCTGGACGAGCCGACCTCGGCGATGGACGTGCGGGCCGAGGCGGCGTTCCTGGACCGATTCGTCGACCTGGTCCGCGGGGCGACCACGGTGCTCATCTCGCACCGGCTCTCGAGCGTGCAGCGGGCCGACCAGATCATCGTCATCGACGGCGGGCGGGTCGCCGAACGCGGCACGCACGAGGAGCTCATGGCGCTGCCCGCCGGGCGCTACGGACAGCTGTACCGCCTGCAGGCCGAGCGGTTCAACCTCACGGACGACCGTCCGCGGGCGCGACTCGCGCCGACCCGGCCGGGAAGGGGCACCGACCGTGATCGCGACGCTTAAAGGCTGTCTCTTCCTGCTCGGGGTGTCCTGGCGGCAGAGCCCGCGCCGGCTCGCCATAGCCACGGCGCTGATGCTGCTCCAGGCCACCGCCCTGCCGCTGCTGGGCCTGGTCCTGGCGGAGCTGACCGACCGCGTCCTGGCCGGGGAGCAGCGCGGTCTGATCCCGCTCAGCGGGGCGGCGGCCGTGCTGGCCCTCGCCGCGCTGACGGCCGGCCACTTCGCCCACGTCGCCTACTTCGAGCTGGGCGAGCTCAACGTGCTGGCGATGGAGCGGGACCTGATCGACGTGTCGAACGGCTCGGTCGGGCTGGCCCATCACGAGGACAACAGGCACGCCGACCGGTTGCAGGTGCTGCGTGACGAGGTGCAGCGAGCGGGCTGGACCAGCATCGACGCCCTGCTCCAAGGGGTGAGCCTGGCCGTGGGGGTGGCGTTGACCGCCGTGCTGCTGGGCAAGCTGGATCCGTGGCTCCTGCTGCTGCCGGTGGCGGCGGTCCCGCCGATCGTGCTTGGCCGCCGGGCCGAGCTGCTGCTCACCAGAGCGCGGCTGGAGGGCGCCGACCTGACCCGCCGGGCGCACTACCTGGTCCGGCTGGCCACCCAGGCGGTCTCCGCCAAGGAGCTGCGCATCAGCGGGCTGAGCGGCGAGGTCCGCCGGCGCCACTCCGCGCTGTGGGAGGCGGGCACGGCGGTGAGCTGGCGGGCCGAACGCCGGTCGGCCCTGCTGCGCATCGCCGGCCAGGCGGTCTTCGGACTCGCGTACCCGGCGGCCATCCTGGTGGTGGTGACCAGCCCCGGGCACAGCGTCGGCAGCGTCATCCTCGCCATCACGCTGTGCTCGCAGGTCAACCAGCAGGTCACCGCGGCCGTGCTGCTGATCCAGGAACTGCACCGGTTCTCCCAGGTCCGGACCGGGTTCACCGAGATCCGCGAGGCGACGGCGAGCAGCCGCGCGACCGAGGCACAACCCGCACCCGACCACGTCGCGTCCGGCATCCGGCTGCGCGGGCTGTCGTTCGCGTACGCGGGCGCCGGCCGCAGGACTCTCGACGACATCGACGTCTTCCTGCCCGCCGGTGCCGTCGTGGCCATCGTGGGCGAGAACGGGGCCGGCAAGTCGACCATCGTGAAGCTGCTGACCCGCTTCTACGAGCCCACGGCCGGCGCGATCGAGATCGACGGCGTCGACCTGCGGCGCATCGACGTCCAGTCCTGGCGCGAGCGGATCGCGGCAGGCTTCCAGGACTTCGTGCGATTCGAGTTCACCGCGCAGCACGTGGTCGGCATCGGGGACCTGCCCCGGGCCGACTCAGCCGCAGCGGTCGGGCACGCGCTGCACCGGGCCGGCGCCGGTCCGTTGGTCGATCGCCTGCCCCGTGGGCTTGCCACGCCCCTGGGCAGGTCCATCACCGGCGCTGTCGAGCTGTCCGGCGGCCAGTGGCAGAAGCTGGCCCTGGCCCGGGCGATGATGCGCCCGGATCCGGTGCTGCTGGTGCTCGACGAGCCCACCTCGGCCCTGGATCCGCGCGCGGAGCACGCCCTGTTCGAGCAGTACGCCGACAACAGCCGCCGGATCAGCGCGCAGACCGGGGCTGTGACGCTGATCGTGTCCCACCGGTTCTCCACCGTGCAGATGGCCGATCTCATCCTGGTGGTGGACAACGGGAAGATCATCGAAGCGGGCAGCCACGACCAGCTGATGGCCCGGCCCGGTCTCTACGCGGAGCTGTACCTGCTCCAGGCGCAGCAGTACCGGTGACCGGAGCGCCATGCGGCTCAGGTGCTCAGGTGGCGCCCGAGCCGCATGGCCAGTGCCAGCAACGTCATGACGGGGTTGGCGGCACCGCTACGCGGAAAGGTGCACGGCCCGAGCGCGTACAGCCCGCGCAGCGACCGGAACTCGTGATTCTCGTCGAGAACGCCGCCCAGCGGCAGTGTGCCCGCCTCGTGCTGCTCCGAGCCCAGCGGGAAGGCATAGGTGAACGGCGCGGCGGCCGCCCGCATGGCGGGCGCCCGCATGATCCGCTCCGCCAGGTCCGGCGACCCGAACTCCGCGTCGAAGGACAGCGCAGACGGTCCGGCACCCGTGGCGGCGGCCAGCTCGTCCCAGCATCGCTGCAACTCGGCTTGCTGCGCCCGGACCAGCTCCTGATCGGCCCCGCCCAGGCGGCACTCGACCCGGGTCGGCCACGGCGCCGCCCCGTCCGGCTCGCAGCGCACCCGGCTCCAGGGGCCCGAGGTCTGCTCGCCCATGAGGTACACGTCCAGCACCGCCACACCGAACGGGTTGACCCCCGCGTTGACGAAGATGTTCGACCGCAGCTCGTCGCAGCGCGCCGTGTAGGTCATGCCCTGCTCTGCCGCCTGCCGCAACGGCGCCGGCAGGCGGTCGGGGTCGAAGGTCGCGACGAAGCCCTGCGCCACCTTGTCGACCAGACCGGGCAGCACCGGCTCGGCGAGCAGTCCCGCGCCGGTCAGTGCCTGAATGGCCAGGCGGCTGTTCTCGATCGTGCTGGCCGCCAGCACCACGGACCCGGCCGAGATGGTGCGGACGCGGTCGCCGTCGGCGACGCGGACACCGACGACGGCGCCATCGGTGACGACCAGGTCCACCACGGGAGCGTCACACACGATCCGCACGTTGCCGGGCAGCGTCTCCAGCGGCGAGTACGCCTTCCAGCGCGGGCTCCCGTCGTCGTGGCGTACCGCGCGCGGCGCGTGCCGGAAGTCGTGTCCCCACAGGTCGAGGCGGTGGTCGTCGGCGATGGAACCGGCTCCCGGACCCTTCATCCACTCCGCGACCCGGGCCTGCACCGTCTCGAAGAGCGGTGGCTCGCCGTCGTGGCCCCTGGTCAGGTCCGCGACGACCGCCTCCGGCCAGACCCGCCCGTCGAGCGCCCACGGATCCATCGGCAGCATCATGCCGCCCCAGTAGAGTGAGCGGCCGCCGAGCCGGCGGCGGATGCCCGCGATTCCGGTGAAGCTCGTCCCGTCTCCGCGGTACGGACGCCAGAAGTGGCGATCCGTCTCGGGGGCCAGCCACCAGGCCGTGGCCGTGGCCGGATCGAGCTCCCAGCGGACGTGGGCTCGTCCCGCGTCCGGACCGGCCTCCAGCACGGTCACCTCGCGAACGCCGCGGGCGCCCAGCTCGGCGGCGAGTGCGAGCCCGGCGAATCCGCCGCCGACCACGAGCACGTCCGCGGCGTCCGAAGGATCTTCGCCATTGATCATCACGTGCTGCATGGTATCGATTTTCGAGCCCGCCCGCCGTCCCGTCGATCCACTTCGGATGATGCGCGGCGCGGGGAACGGCCGAGTCCCGGCCGCGATCGGCAAGGCCGGACCGGCGACGGCCGCGTCCGGCCGATGATCGACCGGTCCCTGGCTCCGCCGGCTGCCGTGCGCACGACAACCAGGTACATGGCCAGGCCACCCGTCCGGTAACCTGTCTCTCGGGCTGCTAGCTCAATGGCAGAGCTGCGGACTTTTAATCCGTAGGTTCAGGGTTCGAGTCCCTGGCGGCCCACCCACGCCGCCCGGGGGGGCGGGCGCGCCCCCGGCCCTACCCGCACCTCCGCCGCCCG